>CAJFJM010000125.1 GCA_904384245.1 uncultured Clostridia bacterium | reverse complement strand
TTATACCACAAATTATTTAATACTTCTGTTACTAAATTTTTATTACTTCCTAAGCATTGTACTTTAGAAGGATAATTTATACTTGGACTTGCTCCGTATAATTCAAATTCTTTGTTGTCTGTTCCTTTATATAACATATATCTATTTTTATAGTTGTTAAATGTACCTGCTTCACTTCTCAATCCTATTTGAAGTGTCCAAGTATAATTATAATTACTTTTATCTACCACAAAAGTTACTTTTTTTGTTGATGCTTGTATAAATTGTTGACTTCCACTACTTCCTTCTTTAGATTCTACAAGTATTTGAGAATAAACTCCTCCAGTATCAACTGTGCTATATTTTTCTTGCCATAAAGAATAGGTCTGTTTGTCTTCTATCAAATTATCTATACTTTTTCTTATAAAGACGATATAGTCAGCTGTTGGAGTTCCATTTGCTATTACATATCCGTCTTTGTCTATTTCTATTTCGACACTTTTATTTGTATTTATTAAAGTCGAATTTAGTATATCTATTAAGTTATACCCTTCTCTTATCTCTTGCTCATCATTTCCTAAAACCTTTAAGCTTCCTCTAGCTCCACTTGCTTCTGTTATTTTTAAACTCTTTGCTTGCTCGGTTTCTTCTGTGATTGCATTTGCTTTTACGTCTTGTTCTAGCTCTTGGACTTCTTGTTGCAATGTTTCTATGTTTTCTTTGTTTAATCTTTCTCTTCCTTGTAAGTCTATAATATTTTGTTCTGCATACGTAACTCTTTGATTGTTTTCTAGTTTATACTGTAAAAATCCTTGTTCAGTTTCTCCTAGTTGGTCTGCAACTAAATCTAAATTATTTGAATTATTTAGTATTTTTTGGTTTTGTGTTGCTTGTTCTTGTTGTATATTATTTACATTAGTTTGTAATTCTAATGTGTTCCTTTTTAATTGTTCTATATCTGTACTATTGTTTACCTCTTTATTTTGTAGCTCTTGTAGTTCATTTGCATTATTATTTACAACTGTTTTTATTTCGTTCATATCTGCGTCTGTAACTTTGTTTTTGTTTGCAATATCTGTATCGTTTTGTATAGCTTCTTTATTTTCATAGTTTATTTTTTGTACTGCCATTTTATATCCTCCTTTTTAGGCTGTTCTTATCCACATATATCCAACTACTTGATATGGATTCATAAGGGAAATTTCTGCACTTCTTTCTCCTCTTCCTGAAACTGCAGTTTTTCTAATTATTGTTCTGTCTTCATATCCTAAAGTTCCATCGCTTGTTAATCCCATCGTTGCTTGTCCACTGTTTAATTCTTCGGATACTTTATTTCCTCCTGTTTTTCCTATTTCGTCAAAATCTTCGTCTTCTTCATCAAGCCCTATCAAGACCTTTCCTTTTACACGTTCCCATGTTCCAAAACCTAAAATCGTACTAGGATTAGTGTTGGATTGTGTTACGTATGTACTTCCTACAGGAAAAATATCTTCTTGCATTTTATTTAAATTTTCTGGTGTAAGCGGTGTATTTCCAGAATATTCGGGCATATGTACTGGATATTCAATTCCATTTATTTCTACATATGCACCTTTTGTTAAAGTTCCTGCTTCAAATTTCATATTCTAACCTCTTTCATATTTTATTTTTAGATTTAGTTTGCCTTGTTTATTCAATGGTAATGCTTGTAAATAAAAATATCCTGTGTCTGTAATTGTGTGCACAGGATTTTCATACGTTCCGCTTAATATTTCTTGCCAAACCTTGTATTTAATTATTAAATATTTGTAACTAGAAGTTAATGGATACAAATTGTTAGAAGGATATAGATTAGAATTAGGAAAAATTAACTCTTTTTTTATTTCGTTTGTTAGTCCTTGTATTTCTAATTCTGCACCATTTTGCGTTATTTCTATATCTTCTCCTATTACATATTCTTTATCAATTCTATCTATATAAGAAGAGAAACCTATACTATAGATTAGTCCATAACTTGTATTGTCTCCTGTTATAGACATGTTTCCCGTATCGTTATAGATTGTATTGGGAGTTATAACAGCTTTATTATTAAAAGGTGCTAAATGTATTGGTCCTGCTATTTTTTCTTTACTATTTGTATAAAATAAAGCATCTGTTGTTATAATATCTTTTCTAGTTACTACAAAATCTTGGTTTTCTTGTAAGTAAATATTGTAATTAGATGTATCTAAAACAGCTTTTACATTTGTGTTAAAAATATCGGATTTTGTTGGAGTAGAATTAAATCCTAAGGCTGTTATTTTTCTTCCCCAAAAATTAGATATATCTATATTATCAGAAAGACCGGAACTTGAATATTCTAACACTTTTTTAGCATTATAAGAATACTGCACTATTATTGTAGAATTTGTTATTTCTTGTACGTAAGACGTATCTAAAATAACATAAACGTCAAAATCTTCGTTTACTAATAAACTGTTTTCATTTAAATTTTCAAAAGGCGTATCAAATTTAAGCAATAGGCATGTTAAACTCTTTCGATTTCCTATCTTTTCAGCATTTGTTATATCTAATTGTGTTAATGCAAATTTTTCTAAATATGTATCTAGTATTAAGTTTCTAAAATCATATTGCTTTTTACCTATTTTTATAGAAACTAGATCGTTTTTTATTTTCATGTTTTTTCTCCTATAAATTTATAAATTAAAATTTAAAGTATGGTTTTCTGGATTGTTTATCTCTACAGTATGTATTTCTTTTATGTTTTCTTCTATAAATTCACTTAGGATTACTGTGTCGATTTTTTCTTGTGTTTCTTCTTCTTCAGCAGGTCTAAATATATCTATATATGTAGATATTAAATCTGCTGTTTTTAAAGTTATTTTCCAGTTCTGTTTTAATTTGTTTTCGTAAGTATAATTTTTTTCTTTAACTGCAAATTTTCCCTCTGTATAAAAAGAAGGCATTTGTATTTCTACAATGTCTCCTATTTTTAAATCTGGATTTTTATCAAATTCTAATTCTACAGAATTTATAATGTTAGAATTTTGTGTCATTAAGCTTCTTGCATAGCTTATTAGTTTGTCTAATGTTGTCCATTTTTCCTTATAATCAATTGTTCTTTCTATTTGTCCACTATCCGAAACAATTCCTTTTTGATTTTCTATTTCTTTTGTGTAGGCAAATCTCATAGTAGTATATCTTAATCCTGTATCGCTACGCATCCCTACTATTTCTGCATTGTCTTCTCCATTCCATTTAAACCCTGTTATTAAATTACTAAAAAAGCTATCTCTTTGTAATACTATTTTTTCTTCTTCTTCTCCGTCATCATTAAATGTTATATCACTACTTATTGTGTATTTATTATAGTTATCGTTTGTCGTGCCTTTATTTATCTCTACAGAGAAAATTTTATCTGTTCCATTTTCTTTTATAGTTAATTGTAATGCATAATACACACTTGCTGTAGAATTTACATTCTGTTCATTTTCTTTTATAATGTCCCTTAAAGTTGCTTCGTCTATTATTATTGGATTATTAAATGTTACACTATCTCCGCTTCTTTAATATTTTTCCCATTGTCAATAACGGAAAATCTCCATCATTGTATGGAATATCCGGATTTAGAATATTGTTATATTGGCTGTAAATTAGCCTTACATTTTTAAAATTTATAATATTAGAATAATCTATATTTTCTATAGTAGGATTTATTGCTAATAATCCTATTTCTTCATAATTAGTTTTTTCATCTATTGTTTTTACTGTGGGTTGTCCAAATAAATAGTCTATAGAATTAACATATATTTTTCTATTTGCATCTATAAACCAAAATGTATTTGTTTTAAAGCATACATTATTCATTGCATTTTCTATTGTTTCTAAAACAAAGTTTGTTGTTATTTCTCCATCTTCTATATTAAAAGCTTCTATTTCAAACCCATCATCTAGTAAGGGTTGCAGTATCCTTCTTATTGCTTCTTTTTTTGTATATGTTCCAATTAAAGATACTGTCCTAACAGTTGCCATTTTTAGAGGGGAAAGTAAGGTTAAACTTAATTCTCTATATCCTTTTTTCTTTTTAGTTATAAAATTAGGTTTTGCTGTTTCTACATATCCTGTAAAAATAACTTTAGTATTTTGTATTATTTCTACTTTTTGGTATTTAAAAGGGATATCCTCTTTAGAATATCCCGTAAAATCTATTGTTATATCATTAAAAGTTACTTCGTTGTTAGACTCTTTAAAGCCACAACTATCTATTATTTTAAATGTTTTATTGTTATATTTTAGTCTTATCATACAACTCCTGCTCCTTTTAATGTTTTTGTCACACTTGGTGTTACCATTCTTCCTACTTTTGTGCTATCCATGTATATATTGCTTGGATTCATTGTTATGTTTGCTGTAAATATTCTGTTGCTTGTTGCTGTTGCACTTAAGTTTGTACTTAGTTTTTGTGTTTCAAAATCTACAGCACTTCTCATCTGTTTATAAACTTTTCCTATATTGTCGTCGAATCCTTCTCCTATACCTAAAGCTAAAAATCTTCCTACTTCTTTATTAAACAGTTTAGAAGGAGAATGTATTCCAAAAAAACCTTTGATTCCATCAACAATACCATCACAAAATCCTGTTACTTTATCCCATAGCCAACCTGCTGCTCCGCTAATTCCATCCCATAGACCTTTCACTAAATTTTTACCTATGTCTAAAACCATACCCGGCAATTTAGAAAATCCTTCAATCACAGCACCTATTACTTGTGGAATTGCTGCAACTAATTGTGGAATTGCTTTTATTATTCCTTCTGCTAATTTAACTAATAAAGTAATACCCATTTCAATTATTTTAGGTAAATTATTTGTTATTGTTGTTATTAGTTTTTCTATTATAATTGGTATTTTTTCAATTAACTGCGGTATAGCCTCAATCAGTCCTTCTGCTAAACCTAAAAGTAGCTGAATACCAGCATTTATTATTTGGTCTATATTATCTAATAAACCAGTAACAATTGTTACTATACAATTAAGAGCCTGTGGAATCAATTGTGGCAGCATTTGTGCAATTCCTACTATAAGTTGTGTAATTAACTCTATCCCCATTTGTATTATTTGTGGTAACATCATTACAATTCCACTAATCAAAGATTGTATTAGTTGCATAGCAATCAATATAATTTGCGGAAGCATTGTTATAATTCCATTTCCTATGCTTGTAACAATCTGCATTGCTCCTTCTATTAGTGCTGTTAAATTTTGTTGTATCCCCACAATTAAAGAACTAACAATATTTACTCCTGTTTCTACAATTGATGGTAGAATTTCACTTATTAACGATGGAATTTCATGTGCTATTTGCGGAAATAAATCTCTTACTAATGCACTTACTCCAATTAGTGTTGTTTTTACGACTGGTAAAATATTTCCCATTGCTGTTGAAATAGTATCCACAAGGTTATCAATTAACTTTTCCCAATCTGTATCAGAAGCAGCCATTCCAACTAATAAATTATTCCAAGCACCTTTTACAGAATTTAACGAACCCTCTATAGTTGTACTGGCTTCTTTCGCTGTAGTTCCTGCTATTCCCATGCTTTCTTGAATAACATGTATTGCTTGTGTTACATCTGCAAAACTACTTATATCGTACTTGATTCCACTTAACTTACTAGCATCTTCAAGAAGTCTTTCCATTTCTTCTTTTGTGCCACCATAACCAAGTTTTAAATTGTCTAGCATAGTATAGTTTTGTTTTGCGAACCCCTGATATGCGTATTGTATGCTTTCCATAGAAGTTCCCATTTTGTTTGCGTTATCTGACATATCGATAACTGCTTGATTGGCATAATCAGCAGCCTTTTCAGTGTCATTTCCTAAACTTTGCAATAAACTAGCACTAAAGCCGGTTACAGTTTCCATATATTTATTTGCACTCATTCCAGCTGTTTTATAAGCTTCATTTGCATAATTCTGCACTTTTTCACTACTATTTTTAAATAAAGTATCTACTCCACCGACTAATTGTTCGTATTCTGCATATGCATTTACTGAACCCGTTATTAAACCACCTATTGCAGTTGTTGCTGCCCCTACTGCTACAGATACTCCTTTTATAGCAAGACCGGCTATGCTTCCTATTTTACTAAAACCCTTGCTTACTTTACTACTAACTCCATTTATATCTTTTTCAAGTTCTTTAGTATCTCCATTAAATTCAATCGTAACTGAACCGTCAGCCATAACTTCTCCTTTCTAGTCAGGCTCACAGGCTCAATTTAAAGACTTTTTTATTCCTTATTGATTTTTATTTCTATTTCTTTTCCACATTTTTTGCATAATAAAAAGACGCTTTTTGATATTGCGTCTTTCTCGTATTTCACTAATTTTTTTTTACAATAAGGACATATAAACCATTTTTTCATTTTTTCCTTTCCTTATACATTCCAGCTATGTCCACAATCTTGACAAACTGCTATGCTTTTATGTTTTGTAACTATTTTTTGCTTTTTGTGTCCAAATAAACTTCCTAATAGCATTGGTACTGTTAAAAATAACCATAAAATTGGTCTCCACCACCAACCTATAAAAATCCAATAAAGAACACTTTTATGTTTATCTTTTAATTTACTTTCAGTTACCATTTGTACATTTACATTGTTGCTTCCACATTTTGTGCAAACCATAATACTTCCTCCTTTTATTTATTCTAGGAGAAGTATATACCAAATTTTGACAATTTGCAACCCTTATGTAAAAGCTTCTGCAAAATCGTTTTCTTTTTCTTCCTCTGTCCTCATATCTGGCAATTCATATAACCTTTTCATTTTTTTATAAAATTTTTTCATTTCTTTATTTTTTATACTGTTTAATTCTGTAGCTCTATACTTCATAATTTTAGAGAAAAGTACATCTTCACTTAAATTAACAAACAAAGATTTAAACTTCCACCAGTGCAAATATTTTATACTATTTAAATCTATTTTATATTGTTGCATAAAAGCACTATATATATATTCTGCATCAAATTCATAGCTATAAATTTGTTTCTTATTATTGTTTTCTCTTCTTGTGTTGTTTTTCGTTTTTTTTTGGTTTCCACCTGCATAAAACCATATTATTTCTTCTAAAGCTTTTTTTATATCTTTTATTTCTTCAGGTCTGTAATAATATAAATTTAAAATCATTCTTATTTTTTTGTCATCTTTTATTGTCCTGTCTTGCATTAACAGTTCAAACTTGATGCTTTCTCTAAAATCTGTCCTTATTCTTAAACCACTATCTGTATGTTGTGGTAACTTATTTATCAACAAATTACAATACATTATCTTTTCCTTCTATTATTTCTTCTCATTTCCCTATTTGGCATATATTTAGCTTTGTTTTCTAAAGTATCATAAAGATTTTGTGCAGATTTCGTTGTTTCAATTTTAGCATTCATAATGTCTGTAAATAGTTTCATATGCTCTTGCAAGTCTTTTTTTCCTTTGAATATTTTTTTGGCTGTTCCTTCTCCAAAAATTTCATCAAAAAAATCATCTAATATTTTACATTCTTTTCTAATCGCTTCAGACAAACTTAGTTCTTCTTTTTCTTCCTGATTTGCTTTTTCTTTTACTTTCTTAGTTGCATTTTCTAGTCTTTCTAGACAATCTGCATCTGTAAAACTAAAATCTACTTCAATATTACCTAGTTTCATAATTCCCTCCTATTTTTAAAAGGCTAGATAAAACTAGCCTTTTGATGGTGCTGTATATGTAGCTGTTTTTCCATCTTTACTTACAGTTGCTGTTCCCACTTCAAGTGGTCCTCTTGCCTTAAAACTTCCTGAATATGTGTAAGCTTCTTCTCCATCATTCGCATCTGGCACAACTGCATATTTTCTTTTATATGCTGTATATGGAGTTTGTCCGCTTAAATCTACTATGACTATATCTACAACTGCATCGTCTCCTGTTTTCTCTAAGTCTGTTATATCTGCTATTTTTTTATGTACTGTATTGTTTGTATATTGGTCAAAATTGTAACTTATTTCTTCAGAATAACCTATAATGTCATTTGTTTCGCTTTCTTCGTCTACATACTGTCTGTTGTATTCAACAGGATTTTTTGACTTGCTCATTTCTGTAAATTTAGTCATTCTTGTATAACTTGTTCCTGTTCCCTCTGTGTCCATAAAAGCAACTTTTTGACTTCTTTTAACTAATTTTTCAGCTTCTGCCATTTTTACTCCTCCTTTTTTGATAAAAAATAGAGCCCTAAAAAGGCTCGTAGTATGCAACTTGCATTGGTATTGAATATATTGCTGTTGTATCTGTTGTTTGGGTTATTGTTCCTCTACCTAGGCACTTAATCCAGTCAATTCCTTCAATCTTTGGCAAGTTTTCTGTGTTATTTTGTTTATATATCCAATTTGTAAAATTATCACAAAATTTTGAGTTTTTAATATTTTCTAAGACACTAAAATTAGCTTGAATAGAAAAATCAAACTGTATTTGCAATCTTTTTCCGCCATCTCTAAATTCGTTTAAGACTGGGTCTACTGGTGTTTCATCTAATGAATAAGATTGTGGGTCACTATCTATAAAATCTAGATTTACTTTTCCATTTTCTAAATATGGACATGTTTCTATAAATTCTTTTATTATTTCCATTTTTGATTTTTCTTCCATTTTTATCCTCCTGTTTTTGCATAGTTTTCAACATCTTTTGCTAGTTCTTTGCCTCTTCTTTGCATCATCATCTTGTCCCAATGGTCTCCTGTTCCGCTTGTATGGTATTTTAATTTTTTGTTTGTTGCTAGTTTCTTTTCTCCTTTTGGAGACCACCATTTACCACTTTTTAATGGGATACCAGATACTCCTAACTTAGGACTTATATACATTTTCCCAGTATATTGATAATGTGCATAAGGGCTTGTATATTTTATAGAATAATTATTTGGATATGTTTTTAATTTTGCTAGCATTCCGCCAGACCCTCCTGGTACAAATGGCATCATTAGCCTATCTGCTGTGTTTCTTAGATATGCTATTACCCTTCCATTTTTATCTAGTCCATGGTCTTTTATTATCTTACTGGTTTTATTCATTTTAACTTTTACATTAAAATTAAATCCGCTTTTCCCCATTATTCTGTTACCTCTAATTTAAAATGTTGTAAACTACCTTTTCTGTTATCTGCTACACTATTGATTCTAAAAAGTCTATGTTCTTTTCTTATTTTTGTCATATCAAAATCAAAGTTACATTCGCCATCTACTAGATAATCTCCATCTCTTAAGGTCCATGGATTATCAATTAACCTGCTATTCAATGTAAAATTCAGAATAGCACTGTTTTTATTTATTGATTTAGTATCTATATAGCTATTTATTGCTAATTGCCCCTTAATCTCTGCTAGTGCTGTTGGAATTACTATTGTGCAATTTCCTGCTAGCTGTTCTCCATTTGTGTTTAGAATGGTTTTTCTGGTCTTTCTTATATAGACTTTGTTAATGACCGTTCTTTGATATGTTCCGTCTTCTTTTTCGTTATAAACTGTTATAGTTTGCTTAAAAAATCGTTCATTCATTTAACACACCCCACTATACAAAAGTGGATTTCCATCAATTCCGATTGCATCCCACAAATTTTCTCTTAATACTTCATATTTCTTGCTAGAATAATCTTTTTTGATTTCTTCTGGTGTAGCATAACTTTCTGACCAGCCTTCAATATTTTGTGATTTTAAATTTCCTATTTCGGATATTTTTGTGTCTTCTTCATCTATTAAGTCTATAATTAAGCAAGTAGTATATTTTACTTGCTCTGGAACATCTTTTTCGTCTATTCTTCCATGAGTATTGTAATTTATATAACTACTTGCTTTTATTACTAAATTATTAAAATCGTTAGGTATGCTATCTTTACCTAACAATTCTTTATATTCGTCCTCTGTTATGTATTTAAGCATACCTTATCCTCCTATTCTGCAAATGCAACATTTGCAAAATTTAATTTAACAACACTTGCTCCATCTACTAATACTTCCCAAGTGTCTGTTTTTTCTGTTCTGAAAATTATATCTTTGTCGAAAGCTATATCTTTCTTTGTTTCAGAACCGTTTTTCTTGAATGTCATTTTAGAACCTGTTACCGTCAATGAAAATGGAAAATAGTATCCGCTTTGCTCAAAAGGCTCAGAACTAAAATCTGTAAATCCTTCTACTTTTTTCAAAGTAGCTTTTACATTTCCGTTTTCATCTACTATTGCACCAGGCTCTATCATATCAGATATTTTTTTATTTAGCCAAGTTACGTCTTGACTTGGTACTTCTAGATTTGGTGCTAACTTGATTTTTTTTTTTTAAGAATTTTGCTAATACTACTTTAGAATCGTTAGAAACTGCTGTTGTATAGATTTCATCAACAGAGATTATTGTTTTTCTTGCTAATGTATCTCTTTCAGTTTCAACGTTAACATTTCTTTTAATATAGATTGTTAATGCTGATGCTTCATCTTCTGTTTCTTGCTCTGTTTCTAATTTTATGATTGGGTTTAAATAGCAATTTGTTGTACTATCTTCTTTTACTCTTCTAGAAGGTACAATTCTTGTATTTGCTATCATGCCAATTTCTCCTTTTAAAACAACTTGTTGATTGTACTTGTCCGCAGAGATGAAGTCAGGGTCTTTTCTTAATGTTGTTACTTGTTTAGGGTGTACAAACATTGCTTTTTCCCCATTTACTTCTTCTTCAAATACATCTAAAGCATCAACAATACCTTCATATGAAATTTCAGATGCTGAACCATCATATTTTAATCTACCGTCTGCATCTTCATCAGATAAAGCATCTATACAATCATTTTCGACTTTTGAAGCTATTGCCAATCCTAATTGGTTTGTTGCTTCTCCAACTGGGTCTCCATGTCCACTTAATACTGCTTCATCTGTTAGCTCTACAGCTTTCATAGCTTTTTTAACTTTAGCTTTTCTGCTACCTGCTGTTAATTTTGTTGTTCCACATTCTACTCCTTCTGCTACATCTTCAGCATCGCCAATGTAGTTAAAAGATGGAACTGTTATTGTATCTCCTTCTGCACCTTCTAAAGTATCATCTACTTTAGCAAATGGTGTTACTCTTATTTTGTTTGGTAATTTTGCTGAAATCATATCAGCCATAACCTCTGGGTCTATTAAATCTGTTATTTTTGTTACATTTCTTGCCATTTTACTTCATCCTTTCTAATCTTTTAAATTTTCATAAACTTCTGGTTGCTCTTGTTTTAAGGCAACTCTGTCTTTATAAGACATTTTTTTAAAATCCTCTTTGCTTATCTCTGTTCCATTATTTGCTCCTGGTGTTTTGTCAGAAAACTTTGGTAATGGTTTATCAGAGGTAAATAAATAATCGTGGCTTTCTTTTAAAGGATTTATTTGTTCCTCTAAACCTTCCACGATTTCAAACTTGTCATTAAATTTAATTTTGTCCATATCAAGCATTTTGCTTAATATACTTGTATCTTTAGCTTTATAATTTGCTAAAGCTTTTTCTAAAGCATTTTGCTTTTTAAATTCTTCAATTTCTTTAGAACCTTCAGCTTTTCCCAAGTCAAATTGTTCTTTCTTAATAGCTTCGACGTCCACTTTTTCAAGTTCAGCTATTTTTTTATTTTTTTCTAAAATTGTAGTATCTTTAACATTTATTTGTTCTGTTAAATCATCTACTTTTGCTCTTAATGCTGTTGTATCTTTTCCTGCTTCAGCCATTATTTTTTCAACAACATCTGCTTCAAGCCCTAAATCTTCTAAAAATTTTCTTTTCATATTGTTTTCCTTTCCCTACTACGAACTTTTACGTGTTTTTCGTTTCACGGTGTAGTCTTGTACTTATTACGACTTTACAAGTAGTCGAAATTATAGTTTACCCTCATTTCGGAGAATAAAAAAAGAGCTATTTCTAGCTCTTGACATAACAAAGACACCTGTTACAGTGTCTTAATTAACTTATTATAAATTATTTTCTATTTCTACAATTATATCTAATATCTGTTCGTATTCTTGTGCAAGTGGAGTAAAATCTTGCTTTTCATCAAGATTATCTAACATTGTATCGCATACAATATCTTCTAATTCTTCTAATGAATTTTCGTCATATTCAGCTTCAATATCTACTTTTATTTTTTCTAGTAATTCAATTTGTCTTGCATTAAATTTATTGTTAATTTTCATAATATCATTCCTTTTTCGTTTTCTTTGGATATACAGTTACTAATTTTCCTGTTTCTGTATTTATTACAACTGTACAATTTTCTCCTTTTATTTGTTGGGTTTTATCAGTTCTAATTTTACCATATTTTATAGGATTTTTCAACGTATTCTGTACATCTTCAAATTTTACCTCTCTAGCATATGTCCTTGATATTGTGTGTTCTCCAACCTCTTTTATCTCTACTCCATTTACTCTAATTCCTACTATATCATTATTATACTTATTAGCTATTTTAGTAATATTAGATACTTGCGTGCTAATATTTTTGTCTTGTTTTCCTATATATAATCTGCTATTGTCTTTGACTAATGATGTTTGCCTTATAAAATCTTCTAATTCGTTTTGATGTGTTTTATATGTCAGTGCTTGTTTAGAAAATTGTGTTTTTGTATCTTCTATCAATTTATTGTCTGTTGTGTTTGACTTTAATATTCCTTGCAGTCCTGATAAATTCTTTTTATCTTGCCTTATTTGTCTTTCCATTCTTCTTTGTATTTGTGTTGCATCATATTTACTGTATTCTTTTCCATTGTATGTGACTTTTTCATTTTTCCATTCATTTAATTGCTCTTGTGTGTATGTCCTTATAGAGCCCTTATGGTATGGATACCAATCATGTCTACAATTTATCCCTTTGAATCCTGTTGCACTACCATACCCTATATCGTCTAAGCTTAAATATCCTTTCTTTCCACTTCTACTTACTATTTTACCTTGCCATTCCATATGAGAAGGTCTAGCTCCACTATGAGCTGTAAGCTCCATTAAATCCCATCCTAGTTCCTCTGCTCTAGCTTCTTGTAACTTTCCGCAATTTTGGTTTACTGATGTTACAATATTCATTCTTATTGCACTTTCTATACTCATGGTTCTGCCATTTGGATATTGTATCAAGGCTCCTTGTTGTCCTATATTTGTAATTTCATCTATTATTGCTTGTGTGTAACTTTTTACTCCTGTACTTGTATATAAATAAGCATTATTTATAGCATTTATAAATTGTGTTTGCCCTGTTGCTGCAGTTGTCATACATAAATTTTGCAAGTTACCTGATGTTCTGTTTATAGTTGCATTCATTATTTGCTTTATGCTTTCATCTTGTTTTAAAGGTGTTGGATTTAACCCTGCTTCTTTATAAAATTTATCATCAAAATTTAATGTTTTCTCTCCTGCCTCATAAAATATTTGATTGACGTTTTCATATGTCGTATTATTGTATTCTGCAACAAGCCTTACTATGTCCTGATATAAAAAACCCATTTCTTGTGCTATTCTTAAGTCATTTATTACTACTGTATTAGCATATCCAAAATTAGCTATTCTTGTTGCTATTTCTTCTATTATTTGTAATTCTAAATTCTGATATATTCCTATTGCTTGTTTTTCTATTTTTATAAAATCTTGTTCTGTTAACATTGTTTAACCTTTCTATTTCTCGATAAAAAATACTGCCTGACGGAGAACAAATACTTAATGCACAATCAATTGGATTTCTTGATATTATTAAATTTTTACTTTTATCATATCTATAAATAAATCCTTTATATTCTTTCATTTTTAAGGCTTTATACAAAATTAAACTAATTATCATGTCTATTTCCTCATTTTTTTCACTATTTCTAATGTCCTAGGAAAGAAGCTTGCTATATCTACTACATCTTTTATTTTAATTAAAGGGTCGATGTCTTTTGCTCTTATTACATAAGAGTCAATATGACTATCATAAGATATACTTTCAACCTTATGCCATTTCTTAAAGTTTATATCTGGGTGGATATTACTATAATCTTTTATTTTAATATACATTTATTCTTCCTCTATTCCATTAAACCCAAAAGCTTCTTGATTGCTCATTTTTTCTTCTTGTATTCTATCTAATTCTTCTTGAGCTTGTTGTTCTGTTAATCCATATCTCCACATAATGTATCTTAACTTGCTTCTTAGTCCTTGTCCTACTTCTTGCATTTGTATTGTTTGCTCTACTTGTGTATCTGTTAACACACTATCTCCCCATTCGAAGCTTGTTTGATATGCTCCTGCTGGTGCTAATGAATACAGTGTCGTTAATACATCTATTGCATAAATTAAATCTTCTAATGAATCTTGTAAGTTTTCTTGCATTCTTGATACTGTTACATAGCTTCTTTGTTTACTTGTCTTTATTTCGGTTGCTGTTTTATCAGAAAATGCTGGTTCACTTAAAGTTCCATAAGCTAAACCAACATTAAATTCTATTCTTTCTAATATTTTGTTTAATCCTCGCCAAAAAGCTTCGTCTCTAATTTCTGGACTGTAATCTTGGAAAAAATCTTCTCCATTTGTTTTTGATATATCTATCGCTTTAAATAATCTTTCTTTTAATTTTGGTGTTTCCCATTTTACCCTTTTTCCTTCTTCATCTCTTATTATTTCTTTCTTTGGTTTTAAGGCTTCTATACTAGCATAAACTGCTTTTTCTGAGGCTTCATATTCCCATATAGCTCTTCCGTATTGTTCATCTGCATCTTTAATTAGATTTACAGCTTTGGCAAATACAGCTATTCCTAGCGGACTTTTTGTATCTACATTATTAGCAATTGGTGGTTTATAATATGCAAATAATGGCTTTTCTATATTTTCAATCTTTACTTCTTTTTCTATGTCTTTCCACTCAGGAACTTCTGATAAATTTATTTTTTTCCCTAAAGAAGAATTATTATTGCTTTTGTATGCTGTATTAGAAATATAGTAATCTGTTCCTTCTAGTCTATGATACTCTAATCTTGTGTAAATATAGTTACCTTCTGTTTTTTGAGTTGCAAACACAATGCTTATTATTTTTCCCGTGTCATCAAAAGAAATTGGATAAAAATTTCCTTGTATTACAAAATCTATAAATATTTGTCCATTTTTAACATATGGCTTAAAAATGATTCCTCCTCTTGCATTTCCTTTTTCTAAATTGTCTGATAAATTCTTTAACATTTTTTTATATTGTTCTTGTAAAAAACTAGCTCTTGCACTTCCTGTTATTTCTGTTTTCATTTCTGCCGTTGTAAGTCTTACAAATTCACTTGCTACTGACGAACTTAACTCTAAGCTTTTTACATCTTTATTTAGCCAAGGAGCTTTATTTTCATATATATTTCCCCATTCTCTTATTTTAGCTTCCAATTTGCTTGAAATAGCAATATCTATATTAAGTTCTGATTCCATAGTACTTTTTCCTAACATTTTTCTTATCGCTCCTTTTATATTTGATATTATATCCATCTTATTGTCCCTTTCTTTTCCATATTTCTTCTAACGCATATCTTACAGCATCAATATGATGGTTGTTTTTATCTGGATAACCTGTTATTACATTTCCATCTTTGTCTTTTTCAAATTCGTATCCTTCAAATTCCTCTGCTGTCTTGGGACATCTAATAGGGTCTATTACTATTTTGTTTAATGTTGCTAACCATTTCATGCTATATTCAACACTATTTGGTCCTTTTATTGCCCCTCGTATATATGCTCCATATGATTTATAATCTCCTATCGATTTATTTTCTGCTGAATCTGCTGTAATTAAATCATCGCTTGTAACACCTTTATCTGTTAAAGCTTCCCATGTGGCTTCGTTGCTCATCTTATTTGCATGAAATTCATCAAATATATATAAAGTTCTTCTCGCCATGTCAAAATACATATCATTATATGCAAATGGATCCGGATACCAACCCCAGTCAACTCCTTTATATAATCTATCAAAATGTGAAATTTCTTCATCTGTTATTTCTCTTATTTCTAAGTTTTCAAATACACTAGTTCCCTCTCCTGTTTCTAGTCCTAAATACTCATTTTCATAAACTCTGGGATTAGTTTCTTTAATGTATTCTGCTTCATCAATAAAAGCCTGCCCTAACCATTCTTTAGGTGCAGACCTATAATCACTTAAATGTACTAGTCTATTCTTTTTTTGTACTCTTTTCTCTTTATTTACAAAATGTTGTTTACTTGGTGGTGTGTTATATACATACAACTGTATAAAATCTTCTCCACCTCTCATTATAGATTGATTTATTTTTCTTACTGTCGCCATTCCTTGTATTTGGTCAAATTCTTCATAAATAATTACTCCTATATACATACCTTTAGGAGGTTTTATTGACTTTATTTTTCCTGCATCGTCCGTCCCTCTGAAATATATTTTTTGTCCTGTAGAAATTTTTGTCACTTCCATTGGACTTACTTTAAATTCATAATTGTCTTGCAATCCTATAAATGTTTCAGAAAATTGAGAAATTGTCCATTCTGTTTGTGCATATACTGAATCTCTTAAAGTATTTGTATATCTCCTTATGATTATTGCACACATCTTAGGATTGTTTTCTAATAAATCTATCAATACTTCATTTGCAAAAGTGGATTTTATGCTTCCTCTTCCGCCTTCTAACCAATACTCTAGATACCTTCTGTTTAATATATCTCTATATAATTCTATAAAAGCTGGCGGTAAATCTTTAGCTGGTATAGATACTTTATAATGTTCTGGTTCTTCCTTTTCTTCTTCAGCTCCAATATATTCTCCTGATGTGTCTCTTACAAATTTAGCACTATCAAGATTTCCAGCTAATGCTTTTTTTACTTGATTTATAAGTATTCCTGTTTGTAATGTTAAATCTTCATCTTCTATTCCTAATTGTTTTAATTCTTCTTTTCCATCACATTCTGGCATATCTAAGCTTAAAAGCATTTTCATAGTTTCTTTCATTGCCTTGTTTTTTCTTCTTGTTTCTCCCGATTTTTGACCACCTTTTTGTCCATTTTTCTTGGCTTCCTCACGGCTTTGATTACTTGTAAAAGGTATTAAGTTTTTCTCATTAGCCATCAACCTCCACCTACTCTTTTTGTTCTTTCATTTTGTTTATTTTGTATTCAAAACATCTATTGTAAAACTTACAATCTTTACATTGTGTTCTAATGCATTTGTTGTAATTTATATATTCTTCTTTATTTGACATATTATTCTTCCTCTGTACAATAGATTTTGTTGCTTCTTGATATTATTTTGCAATCTATGTTCTTTTTGCATTTACTACAATGTTCTTCTTTGTACTTTTCTAATTTTTCTTGTATTGTCATTTTTATACACCTTCTTTGGCTCGAGAACTTAGATTCGAACTAAGAATGACAAGGTCAAAGCCTGTTGTTATACCAATTTAACTATTCTCGAATATATTAGAACTTGCTAGGTTAGTCCAATATTTTTAGATAAATGCGAAGCAAAACTATATATTAACATTACCTAGCATTTGTTAATA
>CAJFJM010000124.1 GCA_904384245.1 uncultured Clostridia bacterium | reverse complement strand
ACCATTTGATGAAGTTAGGTCTTTTATCGACGGAGAAGAAAAAGGACATCTAGAAGTAGAAGCATATGTGTATACAGCAGAGTTTGATGAAAAGGTAGCTGAACCAATAGAAAAAGATCATAAAGTATTATGGGTAAATCCAGAAGAATATAAGGATAAGGTGTATAGGGAGTGGCAAAAATATATATTAGCAGAATATGTCGAGAGAATGAAATAATAAGCATAATTTATTTAGGAGAAACAAATGGAAAAAATACTAGAGAAATTCAAAAACGAAAATAAAATACTATTAATGTTAGCCTTTTTTAGTATATCTAAAGGACTATGGGAAAATTTTAGACAATTATGGCTTCAAGACAACAACTTAAATGCAACTGAAATAAGTCAAATACTAGGAACTGCGACATTTTGTTGTGTAATTGTATTAATTATTTTAGCAAAACAATTATCATTAGATAGAATAAAGAAGATAATAAGTATATCAATATTTATGAAAATTATCAGCTTAATTGCTTTGTATATATTAAACCACACAGGAAATAGTGCATTTATAAATTTATTTATTATAATAGATACGATATGTCAAAATATTATTTATATAAGCATCTATCCATTTATTGTAAGTATAAAGAAAGAAGATAAATTATACAGTAAGAAAAAATTAGTAGAATATTTATTTTCTGATATAGGAATTTTAATTGGTGGAATACTTATTGGAAGAACCATAGGAAAATTAATTGTAGATTATAATATATGTTTATTAGTAGCTGTAATATTTTTAATATTATCTTTTATTGTCATATTGAATATCAAAAATAAAAAAGTTAGCAAACAAAAAGTAGAGTTAAGAAAAACCATACAATATATAGTAAAAGATAAGATTATTGTATTATACATATTAGATTATATGATTTCAAATATCGCAATGAATACAGGCTTAGGTTTAAAAATGTTAATGCTAACTAATGGTTTAAATTTTTCTGCTGGAGAAGCAACAAACTTTTTATTAGCAGTAGGATTAATTGCAGATGTGATTGGAATTATGGCATTAAAATATTTTACACCCAAAAATGATTATTTAACAATAACTATAAAATTTGGAATTAGAATGATGCTTTATTGGATAGCTTTCATTTCAAATGATTTAACAATGTGCTTAATTGCAATGACATGGTCAATATTAATTTCAACAGCATACGAAAATATAACAGATGCACCATACATAAATAGAATAAAAAATGAATATCAATTAGTTTTTACAAATGTGCGATATACAGTAGGTTTAGTTGGAACATCTATCGGTTTATATTTTGCAGGTATCATGTATAATTATGGAATAGCATTTAATCTTGGTTTATCTGCATTTTTTGTACTATTCCAACTTGCATTAACCTATTATTTAGTATATTTGAGAAAAAATGAAGATAGAAAAGGAGAAACATATGGAAAATAAAAATTTAGAAGAATATTATGATGAATGCATTAAAATATGTGATAAAATTAAGAATCCAATATTAAGAGATTGTTGCAAAGAAATATATGCCGATTATAAAGAAAAATTAATAAATAAACCAGCAACTGATACTCACCACTATTACAAAGGAGGTTTATTATATCACATATATAGTGTTACAAAAGGAGCAATAGCAATATGCAATCTATATCCTAATCTAGAAGTAGATATGGATTTAATTATATTTGGTGCTTTGTTACATGATATAGGAAAAACAAATGATTTCAATGATTTTTCAGAAAATGAAAACTACAATTTAAAAACTGGTAACAGTTCTGATTTATTAGGTCATTCATATGAAGGAACACATATAGTTGAAAATTACTTATCTAAATACGAGATAGACGAGCAATTTAAAAATCAAGTAATACATATGATAGGAAGCCATATGAACGAATATAGTGAATGGGGAGCATTAGTATTGCCAAAGATGCTAGAAGTTATAATTATTAGTTTTGCAGATAATATAGATTCACATTTAGAGCCTGCTCACAATATTGTAAAAAATGCTAAACAAGGAGAATTATATAAAATAGGAAATGCACCTAGACCATATTATAAATCATTAAATCCGTATTATAATAAATTAAATGAAGATAATAATTAATTAAATTAATATAGGAGATAACAATGAAATTCTTTAAAACAGTGATATCAAGTTTTAAACATACGAAACTTCTAATAGTAATATTTTTTGTATTAAGTATATTGCTAAATTATTTAACTACATATATACCAGTTGTTATACAATATTTTATAGACGTATTACTAAATCAAGATGTAGAAAATCATGTGATTGAATTTTTTATTAGTTTATTTAATAGCAAGATATCTTTTATACCAATAATATGCATACTATTATTGATAGTTGAAGGAATAATTGTATTATCAACATATATAAGAACTATTGTAAAGAGTAAGATAATACAAGAATTTCAATTTGAACTAAAATTAAAATTATTTAATCATATTCAAAATTTAACATATCAAGATTTTTACCAAAAATCACTTTCTGATTTAGTACAAAACTCAACAGATGATGTTAATAATATTGTGAATTTTATAGAAAAACAATTAACATATATTTTTGATATAATTTTAATAATTATTTTTGCAATAACACAACTTATAAATTTAGATTTTAGATTATCAAGCATTATGATTGTAGCTGTTTCTATAATTATTATATTGTCAATATGGTATTTTAAAAAATCTAAACCAATTATAGATAAAAGAATTAAACTTCAAAAGGAGATGTACGACGATTTAGACAATAACTATTCAAATATAAAATTTATGAAGGTAAATAATTTACAAAATAAAGAAAAGGAAAGATTTAGGGAAATTAATATTAAAAATTTTGAAGCAAACAAAAATAAAGTTATATTAGATAGTTGGTATAAGACATTAATAGGAAATATAGTGAGGATTCAAACACCTTTTATATTTATATTAAGTAGTTTTTTATACGCACAAGGTTTTATTACAATAGGAAGTATATATGTAACAATAAATTATTCAAATAAAGTTACAAGAGCATTTACAGATTTAGCAGATATATTAGAATTTTTTAATTTATGTATGACCTCTTACGAAAGATTAAACAACTTATTAGACTTAACTTTAGAAGACAAAGAAATAGAAAACAAAGATATTAAAATAAAAAATACAACAATAACCTTCAAAAATGCAAGCATTAAAGTAAACTCAAAAGTCATTTTAAGTAATTTGAATTTTACAATTAATCCAAATGAAAAAGTAATGATTGTAGGTAGCACGGGAAGTGGAAAATCAATATTACTAAAGACTTTAGTTGGTTTTTATGATTATGAAGGTAGTATCAAAATAGGAGAGTATGAAGTTAGAGATTTAAATAAAAAAATGATAAGGGAAAATATTTGTTTATTACTGCAAGATTCATATTTATTTTCAAAAACAATTGCAGAAAATATAAGAATATTAGTACCACAAATAACGTATCCAGAAATTATAGAGCTTTCAAATTTCTTTTCTTTTCACAAGGATGTAATAAAATTCAATGATGGATATGACACTAAAATAGGCAGAAATGGTATAGTTCTATCAAAAGGTCAAAAACAAAGATTAGTTTTAATTAGAGCATACACAAAGCCAAAGCCAATAATGATTTTTGATGATTCTTTCAGTGCAATAGATAAAATAAATAAGAAAAAAATATTAAATAATTTAATGTTATTAGAAGATAATTCAACTAAAATTATTATTACTCATGACATCGGATTAGCACCACATTTTAAAAAGATAATTTTTATAAATAATGGACAAGCAATATGCGGTACACATGAAGAATTGTTAAAGAACAAAAACTATAGGAAAGTATATGATTTAAATTTAAATAAATTAGGAGAAGAATATGCTTAATAAGAAATTATTAAAGGAAATGTTAAATTTTACTACAAATAAGAAAAGAACAATAAAACGAGGAATTATTGGATTTTTGCAAGCTATTCCATACCTTTTATTATATCAATATGTATTATCTCAAGTTATTGATAAGTATATACCAGATAAAAATATAAAGATGGCAGTAATTCTCTCTTCAATATTAATATTATTTATAGTAGTTAGATTTTGGTTTGATAAATATATGGAAACAGAAAGAAAACTAATATATTTTGATAACGATAGACAAATAAAAGAAAAAGTATTTAGTAGTATACAGGATGCTAATATAAGTATATTAGATAAAATACAAGTTGGTAATTTATTTAATGTAACAACGACACAAAGTTTCGAGGCATCACAATTATTTGTATGGAATATTTTAGGAATATTCACAGTTAGGGTAAGAAGCATTCTAATTACATCAATTATAATGTTGTTTATAGATTGGAAAATTGCATTAGTAGTTATAGGAATTTTTATATTATCTTATATTGTATTAATACCATTCTACAATAAAAACATTAAGACTTATAAAAAATTACAACAATCTATAATTGATTTACAGGGGAAAATTAATGAATACATAGAAAGTTTTTCAACAACAAAAACTTTAAGACTTGAGGAAATAAATATAAATGATATTAAAATAATGTTAGAAAAGGCTAAAAATGAACTAATTAAATCAAGTAAAATTTTAGGGTTGCATACAGCTTTATTCGCATTATTAACTTTTTTTGCAACTATTGCAACATTAGTTATTGGTGGCAACCAAATCATACTAGGAATTGGAGTAGGCTCAACAATAATTTTAATAGTAGATTATATTAATGACATTAGTGGTCATATGAATAGTTTATTAGAACATGCACATGGGGTAATGAATAGATATAATTGCTTTTTAAATATCTTAGAAATTGTAGCTATTGATAAAGAAGTAGATGAAGGAACACAAAAATTAGATAAAATAAATTCAATAGAATTTAAGGATGTAAGTTTAAGTTATGATGGAGTAAATACAATTTTAGATAATATAAATTTTAAAGTAAATAAACCAATTCAAATTGCAATAGTGGGAAAAAGTGGTGCTGGAAAAACCTCCTTAGTCAATTTGATACCAAGATTTTATCAATTAACAGAAGGACAAATCCTAATAAACGGAATAGACTATACAAATTATAAACTAAATGAGTTAAGAAATAATATTTCATATGTTTTTCAAGATCCAGTAATTTTAAATATGTCTATTAAAGACAATTTAATGTATGGAAATGATAATGTTCAAATAGAAGATGCTATAAAAGTTTGCAAAGATATAGGATTGGATGAAAAAATAAATAGCCTAGATGAAAAGTATGATACAATTATAGATGCCAAAAGTGATATACTATCATATGGAGAGAAACAATTATTAAGCTTCGCAAGAGCAATTTTGAAAAATGGTAGTATTGTAATACTAGACGAAGTAACATCAAATTTAGATTTAGAGTTTGAAGAAAAGGTTATGGAAGCAAACAAAGCTATCTTGAAAAATAAGATATCTTTTGTAATAGCACATAGATTAAATACAATAAAAAATTCAGATTTAATTTTATTTATAGAAGATAAAAAAATTGTAGAAATGGGAACACATGATGAACTAATTAACCAACATGGATATTACTACAATTTATATGCAAGTAAAGAAAATGTAGTAAAAATATGAATAAAGATTTATTTGATAAATTAGTAGAAAAAGGATAGAGATGGAAGGTTTATTAATTAAAAAAGAAGATTTAGAAATAGCACTAGAATTTTATAATATAAATATAAAAGATTATAAGAATATGTGTTATAAATGCTTAGATAACATTAATGAGAATAGTGACTTGAAGAACAAAATAAATTATGTATTAAAATTATTATATAGCAATGAAAGTGAACAACTAAAATTATTATGGAATGAAAGTGATTTAAGTAGATTTTTAGGAGAATCCTATAATAAATTTATTCATAACATTATACTTTTATCAGGTTATAAAATACATGAAGAAAATATGAGTAAATATAACTTTGATACATACCAAGTTTTAGTACATAAAAACAGAGTTAGAGAATGTTTAACAAATGATATATATAATCGAAAACTAGAAGGAATTAGATTATCTCAAACTTTATGGGGATTGTATTTTATAAATATAAGATTAATAGAAGTTGGAAGATTGCAGTATGAATATTGTAATAATAAAAAAGGAAAATATATTAAAATTCATATACCAAAAGGAGATAAGCTACTTTATAATGAA
>CAJFJM010000123.1 GCA_904384245.1 uncultured Clostridia bacterium | reverse complement strand
TGGTTTAATAAAAAATGCAGGACAAGCGAAAGAAGAAACAGAAATATCAAATGAAAAAGAAATACTAGAAAGAGCAACAGCTGGAGCAATGGCACAAGACTCAAGAGGAAATATAAAAGAAGAAAGATTACAAAACAAGTTAAACGGAGAAACAGGAGCGGGCAAAACAGAAGTAACAGACACAGGAGAAGAATTTGAAGTATTATTTAAAGATACAAATAGATATTACATAGTAGATAAAACCGGAAACATAGAAATAGCACCAGAAATAAAAGAAGATAAAAGCCCAGGAGACATAACAAAAGATGAAGAAGGAAATGAATTAACTGGTAGATATGAAATATGGAGTATAGAAGATTTATGTGATTTTTCTAATAGAGTAAACAATGGAAAAAATTTTGTTGGAGAAGAAGTATATTTAATGCAGTCATTAAATTTTAAATCTAAAAGGTCATATGTAAATGGAAATATAGTAACAACAGGAAAGATAGTCATATGTAAATGGAAATATAGTAACAACAGGAAAGATACAAAGTTGTAATACAATAGAAGAATTACAAAAAATCCTAACAGAAGGAGAAGGATTTTATCCAATAGGAGATAGAATAAACAACTATAGCTATCAGGGAAGTTTTGATGGGAATAATTTTGAAATAAAAAATTTATATATAAATAGAAGTGGAAATATTGGATTGTTTGGTAATATATCAAATTTAGAAGAAAAAGATATAGTAATTAAAAATATAAAAATTACGGGAAACATAATTGGTACAGAAAATGTGGGAGCAATTTGTGGTAGTATAGCTGGAACAAATTCAAGTATACAAATAGTAAATTGTATAAATAATGCAAAAATAGATGGAGATGGAAGTGCAGGTGGAATTGTAGGAAGTGTAGGTAGTATGTGTACAAATTTGAGAGTACAAGATTGTATAAATTATGGAAATACTAGAGGTTCTAACACTGGAGGAATCGTCGGATCTTGTTATTATATAGAAATTTATAATTGCTCTAATGAAGGAGAAATAGTAGGAGTGAATGAAAATACTGGGTATAGCGGTGTAGGAGGAATTATAGGTACTGGAATGAGAACAATTATAATTAAAAACTCATATAATAAAGGAAATATTAAAGGAATATCAAAAGGAGGAGGCATAATAGGATATAATGATTGGGGTGAAGTTACACTTGAAAATTGCTATAATATAGGTATGGTTTCAGGTGCTACATTAGGGGGAATAGCAGGAAGATTATTTTTATCTAATGATATGCTAACTACCAAGAATTGTTTTTATTTAAATACAAATATTTCAATTGGTATTGGATATATCCATGGAGGAAGTGAAGAAAAAGAAGATGTGAAAGGATTTAGCCAAGAAGAAATAAAATCTAATGAAGTTTTAAACAGTCTGAATAATTATGTTGAGCAAAATTTGAATAATCAGGAAGTAGAATTAAAAAAATGGAAGTTTGGAGGTGATGGTTATCCAACATTTGTTGAATAAAAAGATAATTGGTTTATTTTTTAGTAAAAATTAATTATTGGCAATTTATAGATTTAAAATAGATAAAATTAAAATATAGGTTTAAATAATAAATTTAGAAATAAATAAAAAATGAAAATAAGTTAATAAAGAATAAGAAAGTATTAAAAAGTTCTTTAAGTACGTTACTTAAAGAACTTTTTTCTAATAAATTGTATCAATAAATTCCCTTAAAATCAAGTGCTATAAAATAATTTTTTTAAGTGATTTTCAAATTAAAAAAATATAAAAATAAAAAATGTATAATGCTAAAATACATTTATTTCAATGCTTTCAAAAGTTTTTAAAAATTCTTTAAGTAACGTACTTAAAGAAAAAATGTTAAATATTTATAATATAAATAACTAAAAATTTGTATTTTCTATATAAGAAGTAAAAAATAATTATTGTTTTTTATAATACAAAGAATACATTATTCGAAAAAAGTATGAATTTTATTAGTTATTTAATATATTACTAAAAAACAAAAGAAAGGATTGAAAAATATGAAAAAAGTAAATTTAAAAAGAGAAACATTAGAAAACCAAAAAGGAATAACAATATTAGCACTAATAGTTACAGTAATAATATTGATAATATTAGCGGGGATTACAATATCCACAATAAGTGGGGACAATGGAATAATAACAAATACCTCAAAAGCAAAATTTACAACAGAAGTAAAAGATATTCAAGAACAAATAGAATTAAAAGAAATAAAATCAAATAATGGAAAAGAATATCAATTTGGAAGTTTAGAAGAAATAATAGGAATTTCAAATGAATACAATAATAAA
>CAJFJM010000122.1 GCA_904384245.1 uncultured Clostridia bacterium | reverse complement strand
TTCTTCTGTTATTCCAAAATCATCACTAAATTCATCATCCAAAACTGTAAATACCTTAAAATTATTTGCTCCGCTAAATATACTTTCTTTTGCTACTCTACTTACTCCTGTTAATACTGTCTTTTCTAGATATGGATTGTCTTTAAATGTTGTTCCATAAAATATTTTAAAGAATTTTACTGCTTCTTCATAATATCCTTCTACATATGCATTTTGTAATGGTACATCATATTCATCTATTAGTAGTATTACTGGTTTTTTATAATATCTGTATAAATATTTGGATAATTCTCTTATACTGTTCCTTAATGATACTTCATTTTCTCTTGCAAATAAAATGTCTGTTATTGCTTGTTTTTCTTCTGGATAAATTTTGTTACTGTCTAGCAAATATCTATGTTCTTGATACATATCTATCATTGCTGATTTTAAATTTAGTAACATATTTTCAAAATTTCTGTCTTGTACATCTTTTAATGTTATATATATTACTGGATAATACCCTAATTTTGATGTATATTGTTCTCCCTGCTTCATTATTTTTAATCCATTAAATAATTCTTTACTGTCTTTTTTTGTACAGTCAAAATAATATTTTAGTGTACTCATGTTTAATGTTTTTCCAAATCTTCTTGGTCTTGTTACTAATATTACTCTAGATTGATTATCTATTATATCTTTTATATACATTGTTTTATCTATATAATAATTATCTCTTATACGCAGACCTTTAAAATCACTTTCTCCAATACCAATTCCTTTCATCTCTTCCTCCTTCTTTATTATTTTGCTAATTCTTTTATTTTATTGTTTTATTTTTGTTTATTATTTAATTATTCTATTATTTCACTACTTTTATTATAATATTCTTATATTTTACTGCATTATCTAATCCTTTTTTTGCTTGTTTTTAATACAAACATATAATATCATAAAAAATTTTGATTATCAATAAATAATTTTAATTATTGCTATTTTAATTATTGCTATTTTATTAAAATTGGAAATCCCTTGTTTTGATTTTTTTCATCTTCTTGCCAAAATACTCCATTTGAATTTAGTAATTCTAGTAAAGTTACTTCCTGCCCATTATCCAAAGTTATTTTTTCTTTTAATTGCAGTTGTTTTTCCGTTAAAATTAAAGTATTTTCTATACTTCCAGTATTTTCTGAAGCTATTTCTATATCATTATCTATACTATAACAATTTTTTATTGTTCCACTATTATTTCCAGTTAAACATCCCACATATTCAGGACCTGAAATATATCCTGTATTATATGAATATTCAACATTACCAGCATTTGAACCAGTTATTCCTCCAATACTCCAACCTTTGGCATCTAAATCTCCTAAATTATAACAATTTATTATATTTCCTGTATTACTATTTCCACCACATATTCCACCTTTTCCATATCGAGAATACTTATCAACTTTGTTTATATTTCTTAAATTATAACATTGTTCTATAATTCCTTCATTATTTCCTACTATTCCACCAAGTGTAAAATCTACAAATGTTATTTCGTGATTATTATAGCATTTGATTATTTTTCCATTTGCACCATTATTTCCACATATTCCTCCTGCCATTGCATATAATTTCAAATATGCATTATTTACACAGTTTTCTATTTTGCCATTGTTTTCTACCACTATTCCACCAGCACTATGTCCATTCAAATATATTTCTACTCTATTTTCACAATTTATTATTTTTCCATTATTACGTATTGTTATACCAGATATATAATTATTAGCTTGTATATACCCTTCTACTTTTAGATTTTGTATTGTTCCACTATTATATCCAAATAAACTCTGATTATCTTTATTTGCATCATTTATATAAATTCCAGAAATAGTATAATTATTACCTTCAAATATTCCTTTAAATGGGTTGTTATATTCATTTAGTAGTGTATTCCATTGATTTTCATCATTACATCCTAAATCTATACTATTTTGTAAAGCATAATGTGCCTCTTTTGTAAATACA
>CAJFJM010000121.1 GCA_904384245.1 uncultured Clostridia bacterium | reverse complement strand
ATTTATTTTATCTTAAGAAGGGCTACAAGCATTCCAATCACACAAAAATTAAAAAATTTATATAATAACTTCTTTTGGCTGGCTTCTCTACATAAATAATGATGTGAATTATAACTTACTTTTAAATAAAAACAAAAAAATGTTTGTAAAAAGTATTGACATTAAGAAAAAAAATATGTATAATGCAGGTAAACATATTTTCGCAAAACAAACGATTGCTAAAATGCTTATTAGGAGGGTATTTATGATTACAACTTTACAAATAAAAAATGTAGGAATTATAGAGGATTTATGTATAGATTTTCAAAAAGGTTTGAATGTATTAACAGGAGAAACTGGAGCTGGAAAAACTTTAATAATAGATTCTTTAATGATATTATCAGGTGGGAGATTTTCAAAAGATATGATAAGAAAAGGAGAGTCAAATTCGTATATAGAAGCATGTTTTTATGAGCCAAATAATGAGTCTGCAATTGATGGAAATATAATAGTATCTAGAGAAGCAAATATAAATGGAAAAAATATTTGTAAGATAAATGGAAGAATGGTTACAGTTAATGAATTAAAAGAATTTATGGCGAATTTAATAGAAATTCATGGTCAAAATGATAATCAAAAGATATTAAATCCAAAAAATCATTTAAAATATTTAGATGGTTTTATTGGAAAAGAAATTGAAAAATATTTAGTAGATTATAAAGAAAAATATAGTAAATATATAGAAATAAAAAAAGAATTAAAACTAAATTATGGTAATGATAAAGAAAGAGAAAGAAAATTAGATTTATTAAGATATCAATTAAAAGAAATAGAAAGTGCAAATTTAAAAGAACAAGAAGAACAGGAGTTAGAAGAAAGAAGAAAGGTAATATTAAATTCAGAAAAAATTGTAGAAAACTTAAAAGAAGCAGATATAAATATAGGAAATACTTGTATAGATGCCTTAAGTATGGCAATTAAATCATTAGAAAAAATAGAAGGAATAAATGAAAAATATGAAAATATATCAAGTAATTTAAAAAATATTTATTATGAAATGCAAGAAATTGCACGAGATATATCTAGTGAAGAACAAGATATTTATTTTGATGAGGAAGAAAGAGAATTTGTAGAACAAAGGTTAGATTTAATTTATTCTTTAAAACGTAAATATGGTAATACAATTTCAGAAATTTTAAACTATAAACAAGAAGTAGAAAAAGAGATAAATGATATAGAAAATTCAGAAGAGATTATAAATAATTTAAATAAAAGGTTACAAAAAATAACACAAGAAATGGAACAATTAGCTCAAAAGATCAGTATAATAAGAAAAGAAAAAGCAAAGGTTTTATCAGAGAAAATCAATAATGAGCTAATAGATTTAGAGATGAAAAATGCTAAAATAAGTGTAAAAGTAGAATATAAAGAAAATGAATTTTTAAAAACAGGAAAAGATGAAGTGACATTTTTTATAAAAACTAATATTGGAGAAGATGAAAAAGAACTTATAAAAATAGCATCAGGAGGAGAAATGTCAAGAACAATGCTTGCAATAAAAAAAGTTCTTGCAGATTCAGATAAAACATCAGTATTAGTTTTTGATGAAATAGATACTGGAATAAGTGGAAATGCAGCAAATAGTGTTGCACAAAAATTACAAGCAATTTCTAATAAACATCAAGTATTGTGTATTTCACATTTGCCAAATATTGCAGCATATGCAGATTCAAATTTTTATATTAGTAAAATAGTTAATGAAAATAGAACAAATACAAATATAAAAATGTTAAATGAAGAAGAAATAATTAGAGAAATTGCAAGAATTTCATCAGGAGAAGTTAATGATGTAACAATAAAATATGCTACAGAATTAAGAAATAGAAAAGCTTCATAATATTTTATTTATTTGTATAAGAAATAAAAAAATGTAAAAAATATACATATAAATATTTTATGAGGAGGGTAAGGTTGAAAAATAATAAAGGAAAAATTCCATGAAAAATAAAAGTCCTAAAAAATAGCACTTTATGGTAAATAATGGAAATATTAAATTAATACCAAA
>CAJFJM010000120.1 GCA_904384245.1 uncultured Clostridia bacterium | reverse complement strand
AAATTTTCTTTAAGTATTTAACTTAAAGACTAAAAAAGTTAAAATTCATTATTTATTAGAAATTCTTAATGACTAAAGAAAAATGGAAGGGGGAAAATAAACGTAAGGTGACATAATTAACAAACTTATGTTGAAGAAATAAAATACTATTACATATTGACTTATTTCGACAATAAATATAAAATAAAAGTGCAAAAAAATATTTTTGTAAATAATAAGAAAAAACTTTGAATAAATTGGTTTTTTTATTAAAAGAAAATGAATAAAAAATATAAAAAAGGAAAAAATATTTACAAAAATAGTAAAAAAATACAATATTAAAATCAAAAGAAAAAATGAAAGGAGAAAAAAGAAAATGAAGAACACAAAAAAAGACAAATTGAAAACGAGCAGAGGTATAACTTTAATCGCTTTAGTAATAACAATAATTGTCCTTTTAATATTAGCTGCAGTATCAATAGCGACATTGACAGGAGAAAATGGAATATTGACAAGAGCAACAGATGCAAAAGAAGAAACCAGATATGCAACGATAAAAGAAGAAAAAGATTTATGGAAATTAAGCAAATTGACAGATGAACAAACAGATTCTAACACAGCAGAAAGTAGAGAAGAAGTAATTAACCGTCTTTATGACAATGGTATGATAACAGAGGAAGAAAGGGATACCTTGTTAGCAGGAGAGGCTATCACAGTAGCTGACAAAACAATTTCTTTTGAACTTACTTTAGTAGATATGTTTGAATTAGCACAGACAGCTGGTTGTACGGGAGAAGATTGTTCAAATACAAATCATCTTCATATAGGAGATTACGTAGATTATAAAGCTCCAACAACTGGCTCACATAAAGTAGGAACAGATAAATCAGGAGTAGATTATGAACAAATATATAATGTCGCAGATAATCCATTAAAGTGGAGAGTGCTTGGAATTGATGAAGAAACAGGAGGATTAAAATTAATAGCAGATAGCCCAGCAAAACAAAGTGAAGAAACAGGAAATGGAAATCCATATTTTGATATAAAAGGAGCAGAAGCATATGTATATGCTCCAGATGAAATGGATGCAATAGGTGCTCTATTTAAAAATGATGATGCTGTTAAAGGAAGAAGTGTAAATATAGACGATATTAATCAAGCACTTGGTATGACAAGTGATGACCAAATAATAGCAAAAAACTTTTTGGAAATGCAAGGAGCTATACAATATAAAGGAACCTATGGACCATTTGAAAATCAATATACACCAGAAAGCTATTTGAATGGAAAAACGACAACTAATGTAGGAGGAGAAGTTACAGGATATGCATACATGATAGGAAATGACAGTTTACCTCCAGAATATAGTGCAATGACAGTAAATGTTGAAAATACAAGATTAAGAAGCATGTTATTTGATAATACAGAAGCACAAACAGGAAAAGCATATTGGCTTGCTTCTCGTGGTGTGTCTGCTTTTTCAGGTGGTGATTCTGCTCTCTTTGGTCCAGGCATTGTCGTTTCGGAAGACAGTATGACTGTGGCGGGTTTTAGCTACTATGCGTTCACGTCGAATGGCTACGAGCGTGTTCTCTCAGGCAATGCTGCTGTTCGCCCTGTGGTAATTCTAAAATCTGAAATCACAAAAAGTGATATACCAATAATAGAAGATCAAGCAGATAGTTGGCAAAGTTAACAAAAAATAGAAATATCACAAGGAGGCTTCTGGTCTCCTGGTGATAAAAATTTAAGGGGAATTGAGATGAGTGTTATAACAGTAATAAAAAATATAAAACAAATACATAAGGAAGATATAGTATTTGTCAAACTTGGAAAATTTTATTATTGTTATGGTAAAGATGCATATATAATTTCTTATCTTTTCAAGTATAAATTAAGTTTAGTAGAAAATAGAGTATATTCATGCGGTTTTCCAAGTCAAAGTTTGAATAAAGTTCTTGCTATGTTAGAAAATAGAAAAATAAACTATGTAATAATAGATAGAAGAAATAATTATCAGGTAGAGGAAAAAGAAAACTATAAAAATTTGAATTCTTATGATAAATATTATGAAATGGCCAAAAAAGAAATAGGAGCTAAAATTAGAATTCAAAAGATAAGTGATTATTTACTAGAAAACACTAATAAAAGTAATATAAGAATTTTATTGGCAGAAATAGAAAAAATGTTAAAAGAATATAAGTTTGAAAAAGGATAAAAATGAGCTTAAAGATAAAAGAAGAAAAATTTAAAGTAATTCAATTTATAAGAGAATTAATTATTTACATCGATAAAAGTTTAGAAAATTTTCCAAAGAAAGATATAGAGTTAAAAAATAGATTAAGAAATAATAGCTATGATTTGCTAGAATTAGCGTATTTAGCAAATACAACCAAAAATATTGATAAGAAAATAGGAAAATTAGAAGAAATTATATCAAAAATTAAAGTAATAGATTTTTTATGTAAATGTCAAGTGAAAAATGTACTTTTTTTCCAGTTTCAAAAATGTACGAAAATTCCAGTTTTAAATATATACTTAGAGGGGGAAATCCCCTCTAAAATTTTAGAAAAAATTTTATTCATCATATCACTGTACTAAATTTCTCGTACCTCGAAATGGCTCGAATGAATAAATTTGAAAAAATATAAAACCTCTTGTATAATATATATTATGCAACTTAAAAGTTGCAAATATATTAAACAGGAGGTTTTTTGATATGACAAATGAACAAATAATAAGCAAAATGAAAGATGACATGAAAATGAGAGGATTT
>CAJFJM010000119.1 GCA_904384245.1 uncultured Clostridia bacterium | reverse complement strand
TATTGTTTTTTCTACTTCCTTATTTTCTTTTCCAGCTTTCTCCATTTTATCCTCCTCTCCTACCATTACCCAGAGCCATTGTTCTAACTTACTTTTTGTCCCTGAATTCTTCTGGACAAATTTTGGTAATTCAATAAAATGCATCTCTACTTTTTTATATCTATATTTAAAATGGCTTCTAAAAAATCTTTTAGTTTACTATTGTTTTCTTCTTTTGCAAATATTTTTTTGAATATATAATCGTTCTTTAGTGAGAATTTAAGTTTATTAGTTGTTTTATTCATATTACCTCTCTTTCTATTTTATCAAACTAATATATTTTTTCAATATATTAAGATAAAATTTTTAAAAATTTTAATTTTTGGTTTTTGTTGTAAGATATTTTAATAAAAAGTTTTGGAAAAATATAAAAGGTTTATTTTTTTGTTTTGACTAATTTTAGTTGTTTATAAAAAAGATTAAAAATATTTTTTTTGAATATAAATAAATTTTAAATAACATCAGGTAATGAAAGAATTTTTAATATAAATAATTATAAAAAAATTTAATAATAAATTATTAGAGATTATAGTAGATAGCTTTTAACAGAATTTTTTTCACTATAGATTCTTATAAACTATCAACAAAAAACAAAGTAAAACCTCAAACTTAAGCCTATATAATTAGATTAAGTTTGAGGTTCCTTATTGATTATTCAACTATAAATTCATATCTATACTCATTATAAATATAAAAATACAGCTTTTATTTTATTTATTCTTATTCAACACCTACATAGTTTTTCTCAACATTTCATCTATTCTTTCTTCCTCAATCTCAGTATTTATTTTAATATCCTGATATTTTTTCATACCTGTTCCTGCTGGGATTAGTTTTCCTATGATTACATTTTCTTTTAGTCCTATTAAGTCATCTGTTTTTCCTTTAACTGCTGCTTCTGTTAGTACTCTTGTTGTTTCTTGGAATGATGCTGCTGATAAGAAACTGTCTGTTGCAAGTGCTGCTTTTGTGATACCTAGTAATACACGTTTTCCTGTTGCTGGTTTTAGTCTGTTGTCTTTTGCTTCTTCGTTTTTCTCTTCGAATTCGTACATGTCAATTAGTGAACCTGCAAACATGTCTGTGTCTCCATTGTCTTCTACTCTTACTTTTTTAAGCATTTGTCTTGCTATTACTTCTACGTGTTTGTCATTGATATCAACACCTTGGTTACGATATACTTTTTGTACTTCTGTTATTAGGTATTCATATACTCCTTCTGGTCCTTTTAATTCTAAGATTTCACTTGGATTTATTGAACCTTCTATCAATGGGTCTCCTACTTCTACCATGTCTCCATCTTTTACTTTCATTTTAGAACCAAATGGTATTGTGTATGTTTTTGCATTGTCTCCTGATACTACAACAACTTCTTTTTTCTTCTTTGTTTCTTTTATTTTTACTTTTCCTGCAATTTCTGTTATGATTGCAACTCCTTTTGGTTTTCTAGCTTCAAATAATTCTTCAACCCTTGGAAGACCTTGTGTGATGTCTGCTACACCTGCTACACCTCCTGAGTGAATAGTTCTCATTGTTAGCTGTGTTCCTGGCTCTCCTATTGATTGTGCTGCTATTATTCCTACAGATTCTCCTATTGATACTAGGTCTCTTCTTGCTAGTCCCATACCATAACATTTTTGACATACACCGTGTTTTGAACGACATCCTAGTACTGAACGTACTTCTAGTCTTTCTATTCCAGCTTCTACTATTTTGTCTGCTATGTCTTCTGAAATCATTGTGTCTGTGTCTACAATAACTTCATTTGTTCTTGGGTCTATTACATCATTTACTGGATATCTTCCTATTAGTCTTTCTTGCATTTTTTCTATTACTTGGTTTCCATCTTTTATGTCATATACTATATATCCTTCATGTGTTCCACAGTCATGTTCTCTTACTATTATGTCTTGTGATACATCTACAAGTCTTCTTGTTAAGTATCCAGAGTCTGCTGTTCTTAAGGCTGTGTCTGAAAGTCCTTTTCTTGCTCCATGGGCAGATATGAAGTACTCTAATGCATCTAGACCATCTGCAAATGATGATTTGATTGGTATTTCTACTGCTTTACCTGTAGTACTTGCCATAAGTCCACGCATACCTGCGATTTGACGTAATTGGTTCATGTTACCACGGGCTCCTGATTTAACCATCATGTATATTGGGTTTAGGTCATCAAAGTTTTCTTCCATTGCTTGACTTACTTTATTTGTTGTTTCTTCCCATACTTTTATTACTGCATTATAACGTTCGTCATTTGTTATTAAACCTCTTGCATATTGTTTTCTTATTGTTTCTACTTGTTTATCAGCTTCTTCTAATAGTCCTTTTTTAGCTGCTGGTACTTGTACATCACTCATTGAGAATGTTATACCTGCTAAAGTTGATTCTTTGAATCCTAATTCTTTTATGTAGTCTATAACTTCTGCTGATTCTGTTAATCCGTGTTTACGAATAACTCTTTCTATTATTGTTCCCATTGATTTTTTCATTACTGGGAAGTTAATTTCATATTGGAATGGATCTTCTTTTCTGTCTATAAATCCTAGGTCTTGTGGAATTCCTTGGTTGAATATAATTCTTCCTACACTTGTTTCTATCTTTTTAGTTTTTATTTCTCCGTCTATTTCTTTTGAAACTCTAACAAATATTTTTGCATGAATTCCTACATCATGGTTTTCATATGCCATTATTGCTTCTTCTGGGTCTTTGAAGTATTTTCCTTCTCCCTTTTCTCCATCAAGTGTCATTGTTAAATAATAACTTCCTAATATCATGTCTAGTCTTGGTACTGCAACTGGTTTACCATCTTGTGGTTTTAGTAAGTTGTTTGTTGAT
>CAJFJM010000118.1 GCA_904384245.1 uncultured Clostridia bacterium | reverse complement strand
AAATCGACTTCTTTCTTGACCCTATGTGGATTTTTCCGTATACAACAAGAAAGGTGACCTTTAAAAAGACCCGCGTGAGCCTTACTAATGTAGCTTCGCGACCTTTCTTATAATTATGTATTTTGTAATGTTTACTTTGAGTTATGTAATTTATCTTTTTATAATTTTTCTATGTAGTGTAATCCATTAAAAATAAAATATTTTTAATGGATTTTGTATTTTAATTAAGTGGTTTTATTTACTTAATTCTTATTATTACCATAATATCAATAAAGTAAATACTGTTGCTACTATAATTTCTCCTCTTGTCATGTCTGTTGGTAATAGTTCTAAATCTTCTTCTGTTTTTTCGTCTGTGTAACTTACTTCATAATAACTTACGTCATTTAATCTTGCATATATTTTTATTTCTTTTTGTTCATTTGGTTGTAAATTAGAAACATCTATGTATTTTGTTCCTACTATATTGTCTCTGTTAGAGTAAAAATCTATTCTTACATATTTTTTGTTTATTGGGTTACTTTCTAAATTGTTTATTGTTGCTTTTAATCTAACATTTACTTTTGTTGCTTCTGCTTGATATACTATTACTTGTTCTAAATTATCTTTTCTTCCTATTGTTTTGTAGGATGCATTTAAACTTACTTCTATTAGGAAATTTGATAATATGAAAAATCCTACTAATATTAAAAGATATATTAGAAATGTTTTTAATCTGCTCATTTTTTCCCCTTCTTTTTTTATTTTAATTTCTATTTTTGTTTTTACATGATACATTATACCAAAAAAGTGCTGATTTTTCAACACTTTTATTGCTTTTTATCTTTTTCATCTTTTAATTTTCTTTTTTATTTTTAATTTAAGCCTATTTTTAAATTTTTTTGTTTATCATTGAAATTCATTAGCACTTTTGACTAATACATTCTTCGCATCTTCTTTTCTTAATGCAATTGTTGATCCTCTTATATAAAATGCTCTTGGGTCTTTGCTTGGGCTAATTAGGATTGGTGTTATTTCTGTTCCTTTTATAAATCCTAAATCTAATAGCCTTCTTTTTATATTTCCTTGACATTCGACTTTTTTTATTATCGCTTTTTCGTTTAATTTTATTTCATCTAAACTCATTTCTTGCCTCCATATATCTTTTAATATATTATATTAAAAAATATATATCTTGCTACTTTTGTCGTTTTATATAGCACAAAAAATAAGATTGCTCAAAGTATAGGTTGTTATTTTTTATTTTTCTATACTTTGAGCTTTTTTATTCAAAATATTACTGACTCATATCTCCTCTTACAATTTGTCCTTTTGCACTTTCTTCCATCTCTTGTTCTACTTCTTCTATTACTGATTGATAATTATCTTTATCATATCCACTTTCTCTTATTTTTTCTATAATTTTTCTTTCTACATCTGCTTGATTATATACTTCGCTTATTCCATTTTCTGTATTTTCTAATATCATCCTTGCCATGTTTTGCAAATTTTCTTTGCTGTAAGTATTTATTATTTCATCTGCTTCATGCATTCCTTCATTTTTGTCTCTTAAAAATTCTCTTACTTTTGGGTCTTGATATAATGTCCTGTTTGTTTCTAGTTCTACATCTATATATTTTCCTTCTTGATGTGAATACATTGAATATTTTATCTCTTTTCCTGATACTTCATCATATCCTATGTTTATATATTCTCTTCCATTTCCATTTACTATTTCATAGCTTGTTGTGTTTACTTCTTTATCAATGGTTCCATCATTATTATCTATTGTGGCATTTTCTTGTGTAGGATTTGTTCCTTCTCTTGTGTTTGGCCTTAATATATTTTCTCCTAATATTACAGCAGAACCGTCTTTTCTTGTTACTGCTAATATATCTACACTTTGACTTGATATTCCTTCTCTTGTTTTTGATGATAATTGACTTTTTTGTATTCTTACTAGCTTTTCTCCATCATGTATGCCTGCTTTATCAAGACCTAATTTTTGTCCTAAGGTTTCTCCTTTTATTTCTTGATTTAATTTTGTTTCTTCTCTTATATCTAATTTTTCTAGTTCTTCATTACCTATTCTTTTTTGTTTTGTATCTTTTGTTTCTTTTGCATTTAATTTTTCTTGTACTTCTTCTGTTGGAAGCTCTTCATTTAAATCTACTTCATCTATTTGCATTATTTCTTCTTCTGGTATTCCTAATTTTTCTGACAATTCTTTAATATATTGTTTTTGCAATTTGTCCATTGACTTGTTTTCTAATTCTTCTATTGGTGTGTTTTGTAATAATTCTTTTACTTTTTTTATTTTTTCTGGTTCTGCTGTTTCAATATATTGATTAAATATTGGTGATTTTACATCTATAAAACCTCCAATACATTTATCTCCTAAGTAGTAATTATTTACAGTTTTCTTTTCTATTTCTTCGCCTTTTTCATTTTTTAATGTTATCTCTTTTTTTACTATAAATAATTTTTCTGATAAATTATTTCCATTTATTCTGTCTTTCCATTCTATATCTCCTACATATATAATATCCTTAATTTCTGTTTCTGATTGTTTAGATTGAGCTATTTCATTATTTAAAGTATCTTTAAAATCTAATTCTATTTTTAATATTTCTTTATCAATTTCTCTCATATAAAAATCTACTCCTTATTTTATTAAAAGGATATAAACAGATATAAAAGTATTTCTTTCAAACTCTTATTCTATTCTTCTATTATTCTATTCTTTATTTAATATATACCATATCAAACAATCTGTCAAATTTTCAAGAACTCTATAAACTATACTTACATAAGAATATGTTACAATTCACAGCCTTATTTATGTAGAGAAGCCAGCCAAAAGAAGTTATTATATAAATTTTTTAATTTTTGTGTGATTGGAATGCTTGTAGCCCTT
>CAJFJM010000117.1 GCA_904384245.1 uncultured Clostridia bacterium | reverse complement strand
TTTTTTAGAAGCTATTTTAAACATAGAAATAAAAAAAGTAATAGTAAAAAATCCAGAGATACCAAAAAATATGTTAGATGAAAAACTAGCAATATTAGACATAAGAGCAGAAATAAATGAAGATACAATGATAGACATAGAAATGCAAGTAGCAAATCAATATAACATATCAGAAAGAAGTACAATATATACTGCAAAGATGATAACATCAGATGTTAAAGTAAGTGAAGAATATAAGGACATGAAAAAAGCAATTTCCATAAATATATTAAACTTCAATTACTTTAAAACAAATACATATCATAATATAGCACATATGAAATTCGAAAAAATAAAAAAAGAAGAATATGTGGATATGGGCTATAAAGAAGAACAAGAGATAGTAACAGAAAAAGTAGAAATGCATTTTATTGAATTACCAAAATTTGCTCAGAAAAATTCAGGAACGAAAAGTAAGTTAGAACAATGGCTCTGGGTAATGGTAGGAAAGGAGGATAAGATGGAAAAGGCTAGAAAAGAAAATAAAGAGGTAGAAAAAACAATAAATGAATTAAACACAATGAATTTAAGTGAAGAAGAAAGAATATTATATGAAGAAAGAGAAAAAGCAATAATAAATTATAATTTAGGAATGGCAGCAGCAGAAAAACATGGAATAGAGCAAGGATTGAAAGAAGGCGAAAAAAAAGGTATCAAAAAAATTAAATTTGACATGATTAAAAATATGTTAATTCTAAAAATTGATGATGATACTATAAAAAAAGTTGCAAAAATCACAGATTCTGAATTAGAACAATATAAAAAGAAAATTAACTTATAAATATAAAAACTAATATTAGATATTACTAAAATCTAATATTAGTTTTTTAACTATAATAAACTTTACAAAAATTCAATACTAATAATTTTCCAACCCATTATACAAATTATACACTTTTTTATAGCCTAATTTTTCAAGTTTTTGTTTTGCTTTTTTACTTCTTTGACCACTTGAACAATATACTATAATTTCCTCTTCTGGGCTTATTCTATCTATTATATCTTTTTTTATTTCATATTCTGGAATTGAAATTGCCCCATCTATATGACCTTCTTGAAATTCTTGAGTACTTCTAACATCTATAATGGTTATTCCATTTTTTCTTAATTCTTCTAATTCTTGCATTGTAATATCATTTTCTGCTAACTTTCTTGTTAGATGTTTTTTTATTTTTTGAATTATTTTTCTCATTTTTAGCTCATTTCCTTCCTTTGTTTGAGGAACATTTTATTCCTCTTATTATATTATATTTTTATAAAATTTTTGAGCTACCATAAATTTTAAAGTTAAAAATAAATTTATATTTTATTGTATAGAAATTTGACTTCATGTGGATTTTTTAGTATACACAAAAAAATAACATTTAAAATAGCATACATGAACTATATTATTTTAACTTTAAAACCTTCTTATATTACAAAAGCTTTTTTACTTTATGTTATCTTTGATGTTTACTTGAAAGTTATCCACATATTGTGGATAATGTGGATAAGTCTGTGAATAACTTATTTTACTATCCTATTTTTCGATAGTTATTCACAGAATTTTTGTTTTTTCTTTTTTTACAATTATTGTATTTTATTTTTCTTAATTATGTATATCAAATTGCGTCTTTTTATTACTTTTTTATTGCTTTTTCTTTACGTTTTTTACTTTTTTATTTCTAAATTATTGCAAATTTATTACTTGTAATCTATTTTGACTTTTAATGAAATCGCTTATACTACAAAATAACTTATACTATAAAATAACTTATATCAATAAAATAAAAAGCCACTTTTATTATACATACAATAAAAATGACTCTTTGTTTATAGTCTTCCTCACTAAAAAACTTTACAAACATTTTATAAAACTTCTATTTAACAAAAATAAAATAAATTATCACTATTATTTCAAGTATCGTAATCATTGGCAATCCTATTACAAACGCTATTTTCTGTGTCTTATGCCTAAATACATACATCCCTGCAATAGTGCCTATTCCTCCTCCGAATAGCAGTTATTATAAATAATGTTTTTTCAGGGATCCTCCATTTGCCCTTTTTAGCTTTTTGCTTATCTATATACATTATTAAAAATCCTATAATATTTATTACTACTAAATATATTATAATATTTTGAGTAGTGAATATTTCTTTTAACTCTATATTATCTATCATTTTTTTAATTATATATTTAATTCATTAAATATATAATTGCTCCTTTCTAAAATTTTTATATCTATATATCTTTTAATTTTTTATTTTTTACTTTTCTATCTTAACATCTTTATTTTTTATATTTTATTTTTAATCCTAAATACTTTTCCATTTTTTTCTGTACATTAACATCTTTATTTAATCTAATATTTTTCTTAACCTTCTTAACCCCTGTACTCTTTCATTTCTAAATATCTCTTTGGTGTTTTAAGGTCCGTCCCCAAATTCCCTTCTAAGAGGGATTTTAAGGTCCGTCCCCGAAATCCCTTCTAGGAGGGATTTCAAGGACCGTCCCTTAATCCCTCTTCTATCCAAATAGGCTAATTTGGTTACTTTGGCTCATTCCTTCTAGACATCCGAATTTTTTTAGTAGGTCTGCTACTGAGTCTCCTACTTTTGAACGTATTTTCATGTCGTCTATTGACATGAATTTTCCTTCTTTTCTTGCTTCTTGTATTCCTAGTGCTGCTACTGTTCCTAGTCCTGGTATGCTGTTTAGTGGTGGTCTTATCCCTTCTTCTTCTGGTATGAATTTTGTTGCATGTGATTTGTATAGGTCTATTGGTAGGAATTTTAGTCCTCTTTCATACATTTCTAATACTAGTTCTAGTACTGGGTACATTGCTTTGTCTTTTTGTGTTGCGTTGTTTCCTAGTAAGTCTATTTCTTTCATTTTGTTTTTTACTTTTTCTTCTCCAAATATCATTATTTCACTGTCAAATTCGTCTGATGCTCTTATTGAGAAAAATGCT
>CAJFJM010000116.1 GCA_904384245.1 uncultured Clostridia bacterium | reverse complement strand
CTGTAGCATTTTTTCTTATTGATTTTGCAAGTTCTCCAACTTCTTCTAATAGTAATAACATTGTTTTTTCTATTTCTTGATTTGAAAAACCTCTTATTTTTATCACGTCTTTTATATATTGTTGTACTTCTTGTAATGTGTTTCCTTCATTTAACTTATTCCATAAATCTAATTGACTTATACAATTATTACTTCTTTCAAATGACATGCCTTTCACTCTCCCTTAGCATTATAATCATATTCCCACAAACTTAGTTTTCCGTTTATCTCTATTGGTTTAATTTCTTCAACTTCTTCAATTTTAAAACCATATCCTTTCCAGTCTGTTTTATTCAAACCTTTATAAACATTAGGATTTTTAGGAATAACTATTTTTCTAAAATTGTCATCAACATAAATACAATCTGTTATTTTTGCTTTTGCTATTATACAACTTTTAGGATACTCTAAATTTAAATCTTTAAATCTAGTCATTGCTTCTTTGTCTATTCCTTTACCTGCATGAATTAGAATATCTCCTCTATATTTTGTTTTCCAAGTTCTAAATTCATATTCCTTATATCCTTTTGCTATCAATGTTGCCCAAGGTTGTTTTATAGTTATAACTTTCATAAATTTCTCCCATAATTCTTTATTTCTTCTAACATATTATTAATTTTTTCTTTTTGATTTTCAACATCATGTATATCTAGTGCTTGATAACTATAAGTATTTAAAACATTTAATTTTAAATACTTAATTAATCCATATACTGCTTTTTCCATTTCTTCTTTTGTTCCCTTTTCTTTTCCCCCACCAGTAAAAATAAATATAACATTTTTATTCTTTATTAATTCACTCTTATACAGTGGATGTAATCTATCCATAAAATTTTTAAATAATCCTGTCACATTATCAAAATAATTAGGAACGCCAAAAATAATTAAATCTGATTCTTTTACTTTATCTATTATTTCATTCATATCGTCTTGAATAACGCATTTATCAATTTTATGACAAGCTAAACATCCTTTGCAATATTTGATATTACATTCACTTAATAAGATAAGTTCTGAATTGTCGATTTCTCGTTTTATTTTGTTTAATAGATAATTAGTATTTCCATTTCTATTACTTCCTGAAATTAATAATATTTTTTTCATATATTACCTCTTTACTATAATTTTATATTTACATTTATATCATAGAAACCTGACTTTTTCAACAAAATTACTCTTATTGGCAAAAAATAAAGCACCTATTTTTCAAGGCACTTTACTTAGGATTCTCTTTAACTAGTTAAATTTTATTTTTATAAATTCATATGTTCATCAACATACGACCATATCATATGGTGTACTGAGCATAGATATATAATCTCTATAATTCGCCCACATCAACTCTTCTGTTAATTTTTTAAAATTCATTTTATATGTTTCCACACTCCATATCTAAAACAACCTTAACGTTAATTTCAGAATTTTGTACTTTTTCTAGTCCAAATCTACCTCTTTTATAAAACATTATTGTATCTTGAAAGCTAGTAAACTCTAGTATTATTGGCAATTCTTTAACTCTAGCACCGCACAACACTCCACGTGCTTCGTAAACGGAAACATATCCACCGGTTTTATTCCCCCAATATCATACTCTTCCTCCAACTCTTTCAAATCCCTCACTAAAGTAGCCGGATTACAACTTATATATACTAATTTTCTAGGTCTGACATTTAAAATATTCTTTATTGTAACTTTATCTAAACCTTTTCTTGGAGGGTCTACTACTATTATGTCTGGCTTTATATTTCTTTCTTTTAATAATTTTGTTAAAACTTTTTCTACATCTCCTGCTAAAAATTCTGTGTTTTGTATGTTATTTATTTTTGCATTTTCTTTTGCCGCTTCTATTGCTTCTTTTACTATTTCTACTCCATAAACTTTTTTTGCATATTTTGACATAAATAATGAAATTGTTCCTATTCCACAATACAAATCAAACACTATATCATTTTTTGTGATTTTTGCTTGGTCTACTCCTATTTTGTATAATTTTTCTGCTTGAATTGGATTTACTTGATAGAATGATAGTGGTGATATTTTAAATGTGTAATCTCCTAATTTGTCTTTTATATATCCATTTCCTAATATGTTTCTATTATTTTCTCCTAATATTACATTTGTGTTCTTTTTGTTTGTGTTCATTACTATTGTTGTTATTTCTGGAAATTCTTTTTTTATGTATTCTGTAAATTGTTTTTCATTTGGAATTTTTTCATTATTAACAACTAATATGCACATATATTCATTTGTTTTTATTCCTACTTTGACTATTATATGTCTTAATAATCCTTTTTGAGTTTTCTCATTATATGCACTTAAATTATTTTCTTTCCAGTATTTAAATACTATTTTTGCTAGTTTTTCTGCTTTTTGATTTTGTATATAGCATTTTTCTATTGGGATGATTTCATGAGTTCTGCTTGCATATACTCCCATTTGTAGTGCTTCGTTTTTGTCTGTTCCGACTGGGAATTGTACTTTGTTTCTGTAGTAATATGGATTTTCCATTCCTAATACTTCTTGAACTTGTATTTTATTTTTTAGCGTTTTATTTACTAGACTTTGTACAGCATTTTGCTTCATTTTTAGTGTTTCTTTGTATTCTATATGTCTTAGTTCACATCCTCCACATCTTTTGTAAGTTTTACAGTCACTTTCTACTCTTTTGTTTGATTTTTTTATTATTTCTATTACTTTGCCAAATGCATGTGAACTTAATACTTTTACTATTAAAACTTTTACTTTTTCTCCTTTGATGCTGTTTGGGATAAAGATTGTAAAATTGTCTATTTTTGCTATTCCTTCTCCTTCAAAACCATTGTCTATAATATCTACTATGTATTCTTTGTTCTTTTCTACTGGTATTTTCATTTTTTATAAAAATAGCCCTGTATTAGTGATAATATTATTTATGCTAAATACTATAACTAGTACAGGATTATTTTATCCTCCTTTATTTTTACTTATTTTATTGTATAGGAAAAATCGACTTCTTTCTTGACCCTATGTGGATTTTTCCGTATACAACAAGAAAGGTGACCTTTAAAAAGACCCGCGTGAGCCTTAC
>CAJFJM010000115.1 GCA_904384245.1 uncultured Clostridia bacterium | reverse complement strand
CCTTCTTAAGATAGAATAAATGAGGAAGCGCGAAGGATGTAGCGAGAGGCTCGTTTGTTCTATCTTTAGAAGGGCTAATGCATTGATTAGAGCCGAAAATTAAAAAATTTATATAATAACTTCTTTTGTCAGGCGGTTCATTTTAGCCGTGAATTGTAACTAAAGGCTCTCCATTTTGTCCGAATTTCTTTTTTTGGAAAAAATCCGGACAAAATGGAGTGTCCCTATTGTCCGGATTTTTCTCTTGAACTTATCTTATATTCCACATAATCTTCCACAAGTATTTTTACAACTGCAATTACTGGAACTGCTAAGAACATTCCTAATACTCCAAAGAATGCTCCTCCTACTGTTACTGAAAATATGACTAGTAATGGACTTATTTTTAATGATTTTCCTACTATTTTTGGATTTATTATATTTGCGTCTATTTGTTGTAATATAATTACTACAATTAACATCCATATTGCTTGTGATAATCCTCCTGTTATAATTGTTATTATTGCAGAAACGGCCGTTGCTATTATTGCTCCAAAATAAGGTATCATGTTGAATAATCCTATGAAGAATCCTAATACTATTCCATATTTTACTCCCATTATTGTAAGTGCTATACTTACTAATATTCCTACTATTACAGCATCTATAAATTGACTTGCTATAAATTTAAAGAATATTGTATTTGAGTTATCAAAATATTTTCCTAAGTGGTTATATGTTCTTTTTGGAAATATTGCTGTTGCTAGTTTTCTTAAGAAATTCATAATTTCTGAACGTTCTACTAATATGTATATTGATACTATTAGTGCTATAAATATGTCTACTATACTAAATACTGCACTTAATGCACCACTTACATATGCCATTATTTTATCAAATTGGAAAAATTGTTTTAAGTCTAATTGTTTTATACTTTCTATTATTTGATTTAATAAATCACTATTCCAAAAAGAATCTTCTGGTAAATGATTTAGTTTGTCTATTGCTGTTTCATAATATCCTGGTATATTGTTTATTAAGTCTACTATACTTTCAAATATTATTGGAAATATAAACATTGTTAGGAGTACTATTATTAGAATTGCTATAACATATACAGTTGCTACTCCTAATACTCTTGCTTTTTTATTTATGAATTTTACTTTTGCTTTTTTATATTTTTTTTCAAAGTATTTGCATGGTAGGTATAATAAATATGCTATAAATATTCCTGCTAAAAATGGTGTTATTACTTCAAAAAAAGTTCCTATTGCTCCTATTACATCTGAAAAATTGTCTAACGCTTTATATACTATTATAACTGCTACTGCAAATAAAAACCAATATACCCATTTTTTCCAATGACTTTTTATTTCGTTCATTTACATTTTCCTTTCTCGCATAATATATTTATAAATTTATATGATTTTAAAAAAAATCTTACATATTTAAATATTTTATAACTTGTAATATAAGTTTTGTTTTATTTCAATAACTTTTTTATTTGATAATTTCTATATTATTTACTTCCATATTTTTTTATTTGATAATTTTTATATTATTTATTTCCATAATTTTTTATTTGATAATTTTTATATTTATTAGTTTTATAATTCAATTTCTAGTCCTACTGGACAGTGGTCACTTCCCATTACTTCTGGATATATCATTGCTTCTTTTATTTTTTCTTTTATATCATCTGAAACTATAAAATAGTCTATTCTCCAGCCTACATTTTTTTCTCTTGCTCTGCCCATATATGACCACCAACTATAACTGTCTGTTTTGTCTGGATATAAATAACGATATGTGTCGACAAATCCTGCATCTAATAAATTTGTCATTTTTTCTCTTTCTTCGTCTGTAAAGCCTGCATTTCCTCTGTTTGTTTTTGGATTTTTTAAGTCTATTTCTTTATGTGCTACATTTAAATCTCCACACATTATTACTGGTTTAGTTTTATTTAAATTCAATAAGTATCTTCTTATTTCATCTTCCCAAACTTGTCTGTATGCTAATCTTTCTAGTTCTCTTTTTGAATTTGGTGTATATATTGTTACTACATAACATTTTTCAAATTCTGCTGTTATGACTCTTCCTTCTTTGTCATGTTCTTCTATTCCTATTCCATATGTTACATTTAATGGTTTAGTTTTACAAAACATTGCTGTACCTGAATATCCTTTTCTTTCTGCACTGTTCCAAAAACTTTCATATCCTTCAAATTTTAAATCTACTTGCCCTTCTTGACATTTTGTTTCTTGTATGCAAAATATATCTGCATCTATTGCTTCAAAAAAATCTGCAAATCCTTTTGTTAGACATGCTCTTATTCCATTTACATTCCATGAGATTAGTTTCATATTTTTTACCTGTTCTTTCTTATTATTTAGTATTTAAATTTTTAATAACTATGTATTTATTTTACTATATTTACATTATTATACTTCTCTATAGTATAAAATTTTTACTTGTTAAAACAATATTTTAATATTTTTACTTTTTATATTTAAATATTTGTATTGCTGTATTTCTTATATTATAAGATTTTTTACTTGTTCGAAAATATTTGTTAATATATTTCCATTTTTACTTCTTTTGCTTTAAATGCAAATACCATTTTAGTTATGTTTGTATATCCTTTTTCTTTTAAAATTGCCTCATATTCTTTTTTATCTATTTGTTCTTTTGCATTTTTTATTGTGTCTTCTATTGTTTTTTCTTTGATGTCATCTAATACTTTAAATTCCATTATAAAGCTATTTCCACTTTTTTCTTTTGGTTCTAACATTATATCATATCTTCCATATCCTGATTCTCTGTTTGAATTTACATAGTATGTATCTTTTAGTCCTACTAACATTCCTAGTACAAATGCATGATAAAAGTTTTCTGCTGTGTTTTCTCCTACATCCATATAACTAAACATTTCTTTTACTAGTACTCTGAATTTTCTCTCAAATTCATCTAAATTTAGTGTTACTAAATCTTTTAATATACTTTTTAAGTCATTTCCAATTACTTTATTTTTGAACCAGTCATTTATTATTTGTTGGAATAGTAGTTTTATTTCGTAATTTGGTAATTTTACTTTATAAATATGTTCTGCTAGGTTTACTACCTCTGTTACTTTTAAATATCCTGTTCCTAGCATTAACCCCCATATATTATCT
>CAJFJM010000114.1 GCA_904384245.1 uncultured Clostridia bacterium | reverse complement strand
CTAATACTTTTTGAGTTTTACCTGTACCATTTGGAAGTACTACTGTACCTCTTACTTGTTGGTCTGCATGTTTAGAATCTACTCCTAATTTTACATGTAGTTCAACTGTTTCATCAAATTTAGCTTTTGGCATTTTTTCTATTAAATCTAAAGCTTCTTTGATTTCATATTGTTTGTTTTTGTCAACTAATTTTGTACTTTCTTCATATTTTTTTGCTAATTTTTTCATTTTTTTACCTCCCTTGGTTCTAACGAGTTTTACTCTCCCAATTTATTTTATATTTTTTATTTATTTTTAATATATAGTTACTTGTTTATTATTCTGTAACTACAACACCCATTGATCTAGCTGTTCCTTCTACCATGCTCATTGCTGTTTCTAATGAAGCTGCATTTAAGTCTGGCATTTTTTGTTCAGCTATTGCTTTTACTTGTTCTTTTGTTATTTTTGCTACTTTTTCTTTGTTTGGTTTTCCTGAACCTTTTTCAATTTTTATAGCTTTTTTAATTAAAACTGCAACTGGTGGTACTTTTGTTATAAATTCAAATGATTTATCTTTATATACTGTAATTACTACTGGGATTATCATTCCAGGTTGATTAGCAGTCCACTTGAACCTAAAGCTGGTCCTACTGGTGGAGCTGGTGTTGCCTTTCCTGCTTCTATTTGTAATTTTATAATATTACTAATTTCTTTTTCTGCCATTTTTATATGGCACCTCCTTTATTTCATTTTTTGAACTTGTGAAAATTCTAATTCTACTGGTGTTTCTCTTCCGAACATAGAAACTAGAACTTTTACTTTATGTTTTTCTTTATTTATTTCTTGAACTGTTCCAACAAAGTTTTCAAATGGTCCATTCATAATTTGTACTTGTTCATTTACTTCGTAATCTACATTTACTGAAATATCCTCAAATCCCATATTTCTTATTTCTTCATCAGTCAATGGTATTGGGTCTGTTCCTGAACCTACAAATCCTGTTACTCCTCTTGTATTTCTAACTATGTACCATGTTTCTTCTGTTACAATCATTTTTATTAGTACATAACCTGGAAATACTTTTTTTAAGTTTGTTTTTCTTTTACCATCTTTTATTTCTATTTGTTCTTCCATTGGAACTATGATATCAAAAAAATAGTCTTCTAATTCTCTATTTTTTATTGTGTTCTCTAAGTCTTTTTTTACTTTGTTTTCATAGCCAGAATATGTATGAACTACATACCATCTAGGATTCATATCATAATCTTTTTGAGACATTTTTTAGCCTCCTTTTAATTTATACTTTTTTCAGTTTTGCTCTTATTTCTTTATTGTGCAACATTCTCTTCTGTTTGATTATTTTCTGGTCCTTCTGTTGTTTCATTTTCTGTACTATTTGTAGTATCTGTATTTTCTGTTTGATTGCTTTCTTCGTTTGTCTCTCCTTCTTCAGTTGTATTTGATGTTTCATTTGATGTATTTGTATCTTCAGAAGTTGTGTTGCTTGTGTTTTCTGTTACTGAATTTGTATTACTTATTACTTCTTTTAGCTTGTCTACTCCGTATTTATTCATTGATTCAAATGCTAAATCTAGAACAAAAACTATTAGTGCTGTTAATAAAACAATAGTTATTACTGCTACTGTATTATTTACTAATTGTTTTGGTGTTGGCCAAACTACTTTTTTTAATTCGGCTTTAAATCCTTTAAAAAAACTTTTTTTGTTTTTGTTGTTTTCTTTAACATTTTTATTATTTGTTTTTGAATCTTTTTTAGCCATTTTATATCCTCCTTAAAATAGCTTTACTATTTTGTTTCTTTGTGTGCTGTGTGTTTTTTGCAGAATTTACAATATTTTTTTAATTCTAATCTGTCTGTGTTGTTTCTTTTATTTTTTGTTGTTGTATATGTTCTGTTTTTACATTCTGTACATTCTAATGTTATATTTTCTCTTGGACCTTTTGCTGCCATAATAACACCTCCGTATTTTTTACATTACTTTACTTTTATTAACGATGTGAGCATATGGTTCGTAATAACCATATGCTCAAATATTTTACCATTTTTTTCTACTGCTGTCAAGGGATTTAGTAAAATTCTTGAAATTTACCAATTTCAGTTAAACAATTTTTAATAATTTAAAAGATTTTTTAGTTCATCAAGTAATAACTTTTTATTATTTCTTTTTCTTTTTTACTGAAAATCCGAATTTTCCTGCCTTTTTTCCTAATAAATAATATCCACCATTTGCATATGCAATTAAATTACATTTTGAGATATCAAAAGCTCCTTTTTCATCAATATATTTTTCGTCTGCATCTATTGATAATACTTCTGCTATAAACATATGATGACTTCCTAATTCTTTTATTTCTTTTACTTTACATTCTATTGATACTGGACTTTCTTTTATTAACGGACATTTTACAAATTTTGCTTTTTCTTTGTGTAATTTCATTTCTTTAAATTTGTCAACTTTTGCTCCTGTTTTTACTCCACACCAATCTGTTGCTTTTGCTAGCTCTTTTGTTGTTAAATTTATTACAAATTCTTTGCTTTCTTTTATTATATTATATGAGTATCTAGTTGGTCTTACTGAAATATACACAGTTGCTGGGTTTGTATTTAATATTCCTGTCCATGCTACTGTTATAATGTTTGATTTTTTCATATCTCCACAACTTACCATGACTGCTGGTATAGGATATACAAAAGTCCCTGGTTTCCAAATTACTTTTGACATTATCTTTCTTCTCCTTGTGTTTGAATTCTAGATGACTTTATTTTTCTTTCTGCTTCTTTTTGATGTTCACGTTGTATCATTGCATCAATTTGTCCACCATCTCTAATTTCTGTAAAAGTTCCATCTTCATTTTTGCAAATAGTTCCTATATATTTTTCTTCAAAATCTTTACTTTCTTCATTTACTCTTTTTATTGCTTGATATAAAGCTATTCTATGGGCATTATCTGATAAATCTATATCATTTGTAGAGTAAAAACTTAATACTTCTTCCATTAGATGTTGCTCTTCTTGTTTTACAATTAGCATATATTTTTTTACTGCATCTTTATACATATTACCATTTTCAAATGAAACTTCTTCTATTCCTAATAATTTAATATTGTCATCTTCATATTCTTGTGTATATTCAACATAGTTTGGATTTTTTCTTACATATGCTGCTCTATTTTGTTTATTGATTTCTCTTTTTTGTGGTTTTTGTAATGGATCTCCTCCTTCAGAAGCAATTAGTTTTCCTAGCATTGTTTTAAGTTGAATTTCTTTTAAAAATGGTTCATTATATGCATTTCTTTTTTCTTCTGTTTCTACATTACTATATGCTTCTTCTAATTCTTTCAAAGATTCTTCTAGACGTGCTACACTTTCTGCTTTTGTGTATTTTCTTTTTTCTATTAATTCCTCTAGCTTATTTTTTAAATTTAAGTATTTAACCATTACTATTTCATTTGTTACTTCTTCATTTGGTAAATTACCTGACATTTTAAATCCTAATATTCGATATGCGTTCATTTTATTACCTCTTTTCTTATTTTTTTGAATACTATTAGTGTTAAGATTCTTTTGTTAATGTATTTCTTTAATATATAATTTACTATATTAAGGATAATTTGTAAATATATAAATAAAACATTAAAAATATAAAAATAAAAAATATCATTTGTTATAAGTTAATACTACAGTTGATATTTCTTATTTTTATATTTTTATTATTTATATTTTTTTACTTTTGACTTTAAAGTTATATTTTAAAATAAAAAATCTGGCAACAACCTATTTTCCCAGCAGGGTAACCCGCAAGTATCTTCGGCACATTTAGGCTTGACTTCTGTGTTCGGAATGGGAACAGGTATT
>CAJFJM010000113.1 GCA_904384245.1 uncultured Clostridia bacterium | reverse complement strand
TTTCTGAACAAAAATATTATACGAGTTTTGCTTACTCCTGTCTACTGTTCTTTTACTTTTTTATGAAATTTTTGTTGCATTTCAAATGAAATTTCCGGTCGTCATTTATTTGCAAAAATAAATTCTAGTTTTAAGCAAAATCTAGAATTTACTTTTGCAATCAACCATTTTTTCTTTTTTATATAATTATTAAAATTGTTATATTTATTATCCATATTTTATATTAAAAAAGAATCCTATATAATTTATAAATTATTCTTTAATAAATATTTAGGATTCTTTTTTTTGTTTACTCCTCTTCGTTATTTAAATCTTCATCTTCGTCATCATCTGGTTCTGGTAGCTCTTCTCCTAGACTTTGTTCAAATGCTTTTGCAAAGTTGTCTCTTACTTTTTTGTCTATTTCTTCCATTACTTTTGGATTTTCTTTTAGATATTTTTTTACATTTTCTCTTCCTTGACCTATTCTTTCTCCATTATAGCTAAACCATGATCCACTTTTTTCAACTATGTCTAGGTTTACTGCCATGTCTAGTATGTTTCCTTCTTTTGATATTCCTTCACCATATACAACATCAAATTCTGCTTCTCTGAATGGTGGAGCTACTTTGTTCTTTACTATTTTTACTCTTACTCTATTTCCTTTGAATTCACCATCTTGTTTGATATTTTCTGTTTTTCTGATGTCCATTCTTACTGATGCATAGAATTTTAATGCTCTTCCTCCTGTTGTTGTTTCTGGGTTTCCAAACATTACTCCTATTTTTTCTCTTAATTGGTTTATAAATATTAGAACTGTTTTTGATTTATTTATTGCTCCTGCTAATTTTCTTAGTGCTTGTGACATAAGTCTTGCTTGTAACCCCATATGAGAATCTCCCATATCTCCATCTATTTCTGCTTTTGGTACTAATGCTGCTACTGAGTCTACAACTATTACATCTAATGCACCACTTCTTACTAGACTTTCTGTAATTTCTAGTGCTTGTTCTCCTGTGTCTGGTTGTGATACTATTAAATTATCTATATCTACTCCTAATTTTCTTGAATATACAGGGTCTAATGCATGTTCTGCATCTATAAATGCTGCTTCTCCTCCTTGTTTTTGTGCTTCTGCTATTATGTGAAGAGCTAGTGTTGTTTTTCCTGATGATTCTGGTCCAAATATTTCTATTATTCTTCCTCTTGGAACTCCTCCTATTCCTAATGCTATATCTAAACTTAAAGCTCCTGTTGGTATAGCTTCTATTTCCATTGCTTTAAATTCTCCAAGTTTCATAACTGAACCTTTTCCAAATTGTTTTTCTATTTGGCTCATTGCCGCTTCTAATGCTTTCTTTTTTTCTGTATTTTCTCCCATAATTTCCTCCTTAATATGTTTCTTATTTTATGAACTTTTGTTTGATGAATTTATTATACACCAAATTTTTGTTTTGTCAATACTTTTTTATTTCTTTTAATATTATTTTTTATGTTTTGTTTCTTATTATTTATACCATCCTGAAATATTATTAAATATGTTATACCATGTTGGTGCTACATCTCCAACTAGTCCAGTACTATATGCTACTATATATTTATTGTTATATAAGCTTAAATATGGTACATCTGTTTTATATATTTCTGCTAATCTTTTATATCTTTCTTTTAAAACATTTTCATCTGTTGTGTTTTTTACTTCATTCATAATTGTTGTAATTTCATCAGTATTATAATTTGCCAAATTGTTTGTTCCAAAAAATGTAGTTAAATCCGGGCTTAATGATAAATTCATACTGCATAATACCATGTCATAATTTTTCGATGTTAAACTACTATTATATTGTTCATCTGTGGCTTGTACAATATTAACTTGTATTCCTTGATTTTCTAATTGTTGCTCTATATTTTGTGCAACTGCGACTCTAGTGCTGTCTGATGCTTTAACTAATAAATTAAGTGCTATTGTTTGTGTTCTATAATTTTCGGTTTTTTGCCAAGAATTATTTCTAAATGTCCATCCATTTTCTGTTAATATCTGTTTTGCTTGTTCAGGGTTATATCCTGCGCTTGCATCTTGTTCTTGATATATCCAACTTCCATAGTCTAATGGAAAACTAGATACTACATATCTATTTGAAAAAACACTTGATACTATGTTTGATTTATCTATTGAATATGAAATAGCTTTTCTTACTTCTGGTTTAGATAAAAAATAGTTTTGTGTGTTAAAAGCTATAAAGTCATGTTCTCTTCCTTTTAATTCTTTTGATGCATATCCAATTGTTCCTATGTAGTCCTGAACTGAACTGTTTTGTGTTGCTATTATATCTATATTCCCAGATTTAAAGCTATTATATAATTCTCCCATTGATGAATATAGATTTACTGTTATTTTGGTTAATGTTAATTCTTGATCTTTATTCCACCAGTTAGTATTTTGTACTAATGTTATATATGAAGATTGAATTTCACTTACTTTATACATTCCTGTTCCTGTTGGTACTATATTTGGGTTAAATTCATTATTTATATAAAATTGGCTAGATAATATAGGAAATGTTAAATTATATTCAAAAAATGGTACTTCTTGGTCTAAAATTATTTTTATTGTGTAATCATCAACAATTTCTACTGTTGAAATATGGCTAACATTTGAGTTGTATATAGAACTTACTTCTTTTAATTTATCAATAGTAAATTTTACATCATCTGCTAGAAATTTTTCTCCATCTGACCATCTTACATTGTCTTTTAATGTTATTATATATGTTGTTTCATTTTGTTTTGCCCATTCTTTTGCTAAGCATAATTCAATTTTATAGTCTGATGTTAATGTTAATAATGGTTCATATATTAGTCTTGAGATATCTTGTATATTTTTATTTGTACTTAAAATTGGATTCATGCTATCAAAAGATGCTACCGCTAATGTAATTTCTGTAACTTTTTCACTTTCACTTGCTTGAGATTGATTTTCTTCAATATTTTTCTCTTCAGATTTTATTTTAAAAATTGCAAATATCATTATTGCAATTACAAAAACTATGAACAAATATTTAAAAAAATTTGATTTCATATTTCACCTCTATCTTACGTTATCATATATTATTTTGGGATTTTTTTCAATATTTATAGTGAATTTTCTTAAATTTATAATTCTCGGATGTTGGGGACAGTCCATTTTGTCCGGTTCTTTAGGATGCTTTTGTGGGAACGTTGGGGCACTCCATTTCGTTCACATTTGCTATTTTAGTGTAATGTATATAGGCGTAAAGCCTTTTAAACTAA
>CAJFJM010000112.1 GCA_904384245.1 uncultured Clostridia bacterium | reverse complement strand
TGGCAAATGGTCTGAAATATTAGTATCAATAACTTTAAAATCATTTACTTTTACTTTATTATTTACAAAAATATAATCGCATACTAGATTTCCTTTATCCAATCCATCATCAAATTTAGGTCTAGTAGATTTAATATTATATTTTTCAATTAGATTTATCATTTCTTTAGATAACATTTCAATGCTTTTGGTATTTGGTAATAAATTAAAATCTCCTACTACAATACTAGGTATATCATATCTTATGTGTGATAAGATTTTTTCTGTTTGCAAAATAGTTCTATCATCATCTTTTTTATCTTTGTTCCAACACCCATGTATATTTATGAGCTGTGCTTTTTTACCTTCTATATCTAAAATTGCATCTATAAATGCTCTTGGATGATCTTCTTTCCTAAAATTTGTTGTATCTGCAAATTCAGAATATTCTTTATAATAAAAAATATTATTAGCTTTTATTATAGGAAATCTTGATAATATTTCATTTCCTTGTTCTGTCGTTCCTCCAAAATCTCTTTTAATCTCATTGTTCTTAATATGATGTTTTGCATACCATAAATGTCCAAAAAAGCTATATTCAAAATTTGTATTTGATTTTATAACATTACTACTATCATATCTATCATAAACCGAATCATCCATTTTTCTCATAACTTCTTGAAATGCTACTATATCACATTGTTCTTCTTTTATTAACTTAATTACACCATTACTATTATCTAGTTTTATTCCTAAATTTAAGTTTAATAATTTCAAACTTATTTCCCTCATTTCAATTTAATTTTACTTTAGTCTTTTCTTTAAGAAATACTCTATTGTACCTGGAGGACAGTCTTCAAATTGAGCATATACTTCATATCCGTTTTTCTCATAAAATCCTCTTGCTTGAAAATTCCATGTTTCCATTCTTATTCCTGTTAGATTTTTGTTTTTTGCTAATTCTTCTATTTTTTCTATTAGCATTGTTCCAATATGCTTATTTCTATATTTTTCATCTATCCATAATTCTTCTAGAAAATACCAATCAAATTGAATGATACCTATTGCTCCTCCTACTAATATCCCATCATCATATACTGCAAAATTATAATAATCATCTTCTGGAATATCATCTAAATTATCTTTCATCCATTGACATTTACTTTTATTAAATTTTCTTAAATTGGTCCTTATTATTTTATCAAATTCTTCATCTTTATTATTTTTTATTTCTAACATTAAATTGCATCTCCTAATTGTATATTTGTTATTTCAAAGTAATAATAGCATAGAAAATAAATATTATCAATATTGTTAATCTCTTCACATGGCTTTTCTTGCCAATTATTCTATTTATATTGAATAATAATAAAAAAATAAGGTTAAATTTATAACCTTAAATCTATTTACTCTCAAATTTACTTTTATTCTCCTTAAAGAAATTATAATAAATCTTCATATTTTCTAATTCATACCATTTCTTTGTTGTAACAGGAATTGTATCTAAATCATATATTTTTGCTTCTGGAATTGATAATAAAAACGGAGAATGTGTTGCTATTATAAATTGACATTTGAAAAATCTAGTTAATTCACTTATTAATTGTATTAATTCTATTTGAAATTTTGGTGATAAACTATTTTCTGGCTCGTCCAGTAAATATAATTTTCCATCTTGTAATTCTTTATCGAAAAAATCTAAAGATGTCTGTCCATTAGAAAATTCCCTTTCATTTTTTTCAATTCTGCTTTTTATAAATTTACTTTGAGTTGTTTTTCTAGTTTCAACTGAAATACTCAAATCTTCTAATGAATTATAATTAACAGGATTATACTTGTATTGAAGATATTGTTTCTTTAAATCTTCTCTGTCATCATTCTTTTTTTGATTATCTTTTCGTTTGGATAATATATTTTGAAATATATCTTCACTGCAAATCATTTTGCTTCCTATTGGAATATTATTTTCAACATAATACTTACAATCATTTATATACATATCAAAATATTCAGTTTTTACTAAATCACTTTTTCTTTCTATTACTTTTTTATCCTTATTTATAGTTTCCGTGATAACATTTAACAGAGTTGATTTTCCTGAACCATTATCACCATAAAAAATGGTGACATCATCAAATTGAATATTATAAAACTCTTTTTCTAAAAATAAATGAAATGGATATCCACTATAATCTTCTTTATCTAATAAATTAAATTCTTTTAAATAAATCATTTTTCGCATCCTCTTTTTTATTATGCAATAAATTATATCAGCAAACCATTAATATTTCAATAAATATTAGAATAATGTTTAATTCTATATTGAAATATCTATAATATCATAAATACTTATATTTTCTATTTTATTAATTTGTATCTTCTTTTTTATATAATCAATATTTGTTACTATCCCTTTAATCTCGCTATATCTTCCATTTTTATAATATTTTATCTTAACATATTTTCCATTTTCTATTTGATTAAATTTGGTATTTAATTCTTGCAAAGTATCTTCAGATAAATCTTTCTTTGCTTCATATTCTATTTCTTTCTCCCTCAAAGCCTCTTGTAATCCTTTTAGAGCATCAAAAGGAAGAAATTGTTTTGCCCTTGCTATTCTATTAACCTGCATTATGACCACCTACCAATTTATTTCGTAAAATAGTTGTTGCTCCTTCTTCTAGATTCATTCCTCTTAAAATTGTATTTTTTCCCATTTTGTGTTTTATGCTAGACATTGCTAGTTCTAATTTTCTTTCTTTATCTATCTTTTCTTGGTCTGTAAATAAACTTAATTGCACATTTTCTGTTTCAATTACATTTCCAAAACTCACTCCGATTCTTCTAATTGCAATACCTCTATTAGTATTTTTATCATATATTTCTAGGAATACTTTTAAAAGCTCTCTATATCCATTTGTATAGTTTTCTAATTTTTTAAATTCACTCGTTGCTTTTATAACATCTTTTGAATAACCTATATATAATCCAACAGTATCAGTAACTAGGTTATTTTCTATTAGCCTTAGACTTCCTAACTCTACCATTTCTTTTAAAACTAATCTTGCTTTTTCAAATGAATAATCTTCAAATAAAACTTGACTGTTAGTGATAGAATTTGTTTTTGGTTTATATTTTTTTATATCTGCAATCGTACAACTTTCTTTTCCCCAAGAGTGGTCTATTATATACTCTGCATTAACGCCAAATTCCTTATATAACCTTTTTTGGTCAGTATGGGCAACATCATACATGGTAAAGACTCTCATTTTGTTTAATCGCCTTTCTATGCCTTTCCCAATTTGCCAAAAATCTGAAAGAGGTTTATGATACCATAATTCTTTTTT
>CAJFJM010000111.1 GCA_904384245.1 uncultured Clostridia bacterium | reverse complement strand
TGTATTTACAAAAGAGGCACATTATGCTTTACAAAATAGTATAGATTTAGGATGTAATGATGAAAATCAATGGAATACACTACTAAATGAATATAACAATTCATTTAGAGGAATATTTGAAGGTAATAATTATACTATTTCTGGAATTTATATAAATGATGAAAATAAGGAAAATCAAGGACTATTTGGATATAATAGTGGAACAATACAAAATCTAAAAGTAGAAGGATATATTCATGGTAAAAATTATATATCTGGAATAGCAATATATAATTATGGAAAAATAATAAATTGCGAAAATAGAGTAGAAATATATTTGAATGCAAACTATGCGGGTGGAATAGCAGCAAGAAATAATGGAGAAATAGAAAACTGTGTAAATAATACACAATTAAAATTAGATTCAATTGCAGGAGGAATATGTGGAACTAATGATGCAAATGGAAAAATAATCAAATGTTATAATAATAGTGAAATAACATTTGTAGATTTTACACTTGGTGGAATAGTTGGAGCAAATAGTGGAAGCATAGAACAATGTTATAATTTAAAGGATATAAATCAAGGCACAATATCTGTTTCAAGATATGGAAAAGGTGGAATATGTGGAATGAATTATAATTCAGGAACAATAAAGAATTGTTACAACTTAGGAAATCTAGATTTAAAGGGCTGGGATATTGGAGGAATAGTAGGACAAAATAATGGAAATGTAGAATATTCATACAATATAGGATTTGTAGCAAGATTAGGAGGAATAGTAGGGACAAATAATGGAATAGTAAAAAATTGTTATATAATAAATACTTTAGAAATAACTTCAGGAGGAGGTGGAAGTATAGAGGATAGTCTAGTTTTGACAGAGGAACAAATGAAATTAAAAGAAAAAATAGCTTTAGATAATGGGCAAGAAGTAACTTTACTAGATTTACTAAATTCAAATGGAGTATTTTGGCAAGAAGATGAAAAAAATCAAAACAAGGGATTTCCAATTTTAATAAAAGAATAAAAAGGGATTTTGGGGACGGACTCAAAAGTCCCTTTTTTAGATTATTTAACTAATAAAGTAGAAAATAGACTCAAAAAATTCTTTAAGTTAAATACTTAAAGAACTTTTATTATAGTAAATTCTATCAATAAATAACTTTAAAATCAAGCATTATAAGGAAATTTTTAAAAAAGAAATTTACTATAAAAAAATCATAAAAAAAGAATCAAAATATCTATAACATTCGTTAATTTCAATACTTTCAAAACATTTTTAAAGTTCTTTAAGTATTTAACTTAAAGAAAAAACTAAAGAAAGGATTGAATAAGAATATGAGAGAAGTAAATCAAAGAAAAGAAGAAGGAATAACAATATTAGTACTAACAATAACTATAATAATATTACTAATTTTAGCAGGAATAACAATAACTCTATTAACAGGAGAAAATGGCTTAATAAAAAATGCAGGACAAGCAAAAGAAGAAACAGAAATATCAAATGAAAAAGAAATTGTAGATATGTCATCAGCACAGGCTATGGCAAAAAATAATAGAGGAATTTTAGAGGAAAAACAATTTCAAGAATTCATAAATAACAATACAGGAGGCAAGGCAGAAGTTACAAACATAGGAGATGAGTTTGAAGTATATTTTAAAGATACGCAAAGATTTTATTTAGTAGATAAATACGGGAATATTTCAGGAGAGTTAGAAAAGGTAAAAGACCAATATCCTGGAGATATAACTAAAGATGAAAATGGAAATGATTTAGATGGAACAACTAAACCATATCAAATAAATTGTATTGAAGATTTAGTAGCACTTTCAAATATGGTAAATAGAATAGGAAAAGTATATCAAGATGGAAAACTAATAGATGCAGAAAATTCAAAAACTATAAATGCCGGAACAAAAATAGTATTAACGAAAAACTTAAATTTTAAATCAAGAGCATCATATGTTGATAGTAAAAGAACAGACTTTGGAGATATAAATGAAATTGAAGATGAAAATATTCTGATTGAGGAATTAGCAAGTGGATTAGGATTTAGACCAATTGGATTTGAAAAAAGATTTGAAGGTAATTTTGATGGTCAAAATAACAAAATAGAAGGGATTTATATAAATAATACATCTGGAAATACCGGCTTATTTGGAATAGGAAGTTCTAATACAATAATTTCTAATTTAGAAATATCAGGAGAAATAACAGGAGTTATGCATACAGGAGGAATTATTGGAAAAACAGCAAAAAAAATAGAAAATTGCGTAAATAGAGCGAATATAACTGGATATAATGGAGTAGGAGGAATTGCTGGTCTTATAATGGAGGTGTCATCAACTGCAGATATTGTAGATTGCTATAATTATGGTAATGTTAATATAACAGGAAGCTCATGGGCTTATTCTGGGGCAGGAGGAATTGTTGGATTTATGTCTAGAGGAGGAGATTTTAGTATTATAAATTGTACAAATGAAGGAAATATTAGTGGAAAAGGAAATCTTTCTGGTATAGGAGGAATTGTAGGTTGTATAAATACAAATACAAAAATAATAAATTGTTGTAATATAGGAACTTCACAAGAAAGTGGTATTGTAGGATTTGTAAGAGCTGGAGATAGTAATATAGTTAATACATATAATTTAGGAAAATGCAAAAATGGAATAACTAATGTTTTAAATGGAGGAGCTAATGAACAAGAGTTAGGTTTAAGTATACGAAATTGTTTTGTAAGAGGAGAAGTGAGTGATGCTGGTATATTAGGAGAAATTGGAAAAATTGCTAAAAAAATAACATTAAATATTGAAAACACTTATTGTGCAGTAAATAGTAAAAATGCAATAATTGGAACAATACCCACTAATGATAGTAATACAGAGAAAATAATAAACATAAAAAATGTATATTATGATGAAAATAAATCAAATAATGTAGGAGCAACAGAAGAAGGAATAACAAAAATTAACATACAAAACAATTCATCCTTTGTAGATATATTAAATAATAATATAGGACAGAATACTGAATGGAAAGAATGGAAAATGGGAAAAGATGGATATCCAATTTTTATTTAAAATTTGTGGTATTAGAGAATAAAAAAATACATTTTAGGGATTTTGAGGGATTTTGGGGACAGACTCAAAAATCCCTTTTTGGATTTATATATATAAATTTTGAATTATTCAAAATTGTAAATTAAAACTAAAAAATTAAAATTATTTGATAACACCACAAAGCTTTTGGAATGCAGTGAGATTACATAAATAAGTCTTGTATTGTTTTACATATGATATGATAAAAAGTTCTTTAAGTAAGATACTTAAAGAACTTTTTTCTAATAAATTTTACCAATAAATAACTTTAAAATCAAGTATTACAGGATATTTTTTTAAA
>CAJFJM010000110.1 GCA_904384245.1 uncultured Clostridia bacterium | reverse complement strand
CCTCCGCGGCGAGCGGAACTCAAGATTGTACATATGGTGAAATATTCGCTAATAAAATAAAGTTATTTTTTAGTGAAATATTCAAAAATTATTGACAGTATCTAATTTGTAGCCACTAATTTGTAGTCACTAATTTCATAATTTGAGTTTCAAAAGTAATACAAAAATCTTTTTTAAGATATCTTTCTTGTTGTGTACAAAAAAATCCATATAGGGTCAAGATAAAAGTCGATTTTTTCTATACAATAAAAATAAAACGAAAAAGAGTGTCCCTAACGTTCATTTTTCTTGTTGTATAGGAAAAAAGAACGAAAAGGAGTGTCCCTAACGTTCACCCCTTTTTGGTTTGAAAATTTATGATTTTAAAAATTTGCATACTATTACACTCATATCATCTTTTGCTACACCATAATTATTGTCAATTGCCTCATTTAGCACTAAGTCTGCTATTTTTCTGGTGTTTGTAGTTTCTATGTCTTCTAATAAATATCTAATCCATAATTCTTTATTTTTATATTCTATATTTGAGTCTAAAATGCCATCTGAACATATTAACATTATGTCTCCATTTTCTATGTCTCTGTCCATTACTTGTAAGTTAGTTTCATGGATTATTCCAGTTGGTAGAGAACTTGCTTTTAGTATTTGGACTTTATTTTTGTTTTTTATGTATGTTGGACAAGCTCCACTTTTTATAAATTCTATATTTCCTTTGTATAAGTCAATTATTGCTATGTCTAGTGTTGCAAATCCTTCTTTTTCATTATTCATTAGTGCTGTATTTATAAGTTCTATTGAAGCACTTTTATCAAATCCTGATAGTAATAAATTTTCTAGCATTTTTAGCGCTTGACTACTACTCTGGTTTGCTTCTTTTCCTGAACCCATTCCATCACTTAGTGCTACTAAATATTTTCCGTCCTTTAATCTTATTTTTAGTACATTATCTCCTGATATATCATTTTTTCCTTTTGTTGCTTCTGATACTCCTATTGCCATTGCAAATTTGTCGTCTGATAAAAATTTAAGTCTATTTCCTACACTTGCTTCATCATTAAATACTATTTTTTCTTTTAGTACTTCTGTTAATATTTTTTCTACATTTGGTATTTGTGTTGAGTCTAATTTGTCAAAATATATATCTGCAATATATCTGTCTTCTTTTTTTAATGATATTTCTTGTACTTGAATTTCTTTTTGTTTTAGTAACTCTATTATTTGTCTTTTTTCTGCATCATATTTTTCTTCTTGTACTTCTTCTTTTTGTATTCCATCTGCTAAATCTGAAATTGCTTTTGATACTCCATTTAGTTGCATTTTCATATTCTTTTTGTTCTCTTCGAGTTTTTTCATCCATACAAATTTTGATTTACTTATTTTGTATGACATATTTAGTACTCTAATTATTTGAGATATATTTTCTTCTAGATAGTTACTTATATTTTTATCATCAAATCCTACTATATAACTATTACATTCTGCAAAGATTTTTAGTAATTCTTTTCGGTTTATTTCTTGTTTGTCTAATAATAATTTAAATATTTTATCTATAATATTTCCATCTACATCTGTTATGTCATCATATAACATGTTTTCTTCATAACCTTGCATATTGTCTAGAAGTTCTGTTATGAATATTTGTTTATTTTTTTCTTCTTCTGGAATTTCATCATCTTTTTGTTCTTCATATCCATTTGCCATTTCTTGAATAGTTTCTGAAACTTGATTTAATTTATCTGCTGTTTCTTTGCTTCTATTTAATGCTCTATTTGGTGTTACTGGCAGTAAATTATTTTTTCCAATAAATTCCTCTATGTCTATTCTTATTGTTTTTGGCACTGCTAGTAATCCTATTGATGCTATTAGTATTTCTTTAAAATGTATTAGTTCAATTGTATATCCATTTGACACATATGCAAGCACTATGTTTCCTAAGCAGAAACCAACTATAACTCCTATTTTTCCAAATTTATTTAATATTCCTGCAACCATTCCAGATATTGCAAATGCAGCTACTGTCATTGGGTCTGAAGATGTTATAACTCCTAATGTAACTCCAATTGTCACTCCAGCTGTTGTCCCTACTAGAACTCCATTTTTCCATCCTAATAATAGTACAATAAAAATGCTTATTATATTCCTTATTGAAAAATTAAATACACTAAATTCTCCAAACGAACTTACTGCTATTGCCAAAAGTAAACTTGCTCCTAATACTTCTTCTATTGAAAATGCCTTTTTTTCTTTTAAGTCTTGAAAAACTATTATTGAATTAACAAATATTTTATAAAATACAACTGCAATCATTGAAAATGAAATTACATATAAAATATCATATAATGTAAATCCTGATATCCCTATTTTTGCCAATTGTATTATTAAACTTGATATAAAAACATTTTTGGCAAGTTTTAATTTTTCGTTTTTGCCTAAATCATTATATCTTGGTTTAAATAAAAATATAGAAACTATCATAACTAATGAAATAAGTATAAATTGAGTAGCACCTTCCACTCCAAAACTAATACTACTTCCTATTATTCCTGATATTAGTACTCCCAAAATTGGTATTGTATTACCAAGAGTTGCTGCTATCATACTAATTCCAAATGGAGAAAAACCTTCATTTATTCCTACCATTGAAATCATAAATGTTATGACATAAATTATAAAATATTGCACAGAAAAAACATTAGAAAAAATACCTGTTTTTCTAACATTTTTTGAATTATCTTTTGTAATATTATAATCTTTTGCATCTGCTACATTTTCGTTTATATTTTGAAACATCCTTACCACCTCTTAAACTTTTTTATTTACGTGCTTATTTTACTACTTGTCCATTGTATTTTTTGTCTTTTTTGGTAAGCCGTTTTAAAAAAGTTTTTTACATTTTGTGATATATAAATTTATTTTTTTTTATTTTTCTTTAATTTATGTTTTTTATTTTATTATAAATTATATAAAAATGCAAGATTTTATATAAAAATACAGTAATAACAAATAATCAACTATACGCGTATTTTCTTTTTGTATTTTTCTAATTCTTCATCAGATATATTAACTGATTTTTTTATTATTTCGTCATCTATTTTTAATTTTAGCATGTTTTCTATTATTTCAATTTTCTTTTTCTCTTCTCCTTCTCTCTTTCCTTCTCTCTTTCCTTCTTTTAATCCTTCCTTTAATCCTTCCTCTTTACCATGTCTTTCTGCTGATGCCATACCAAAATTATAATTTATTATAGCTTTTTCTCTTTCTTCATACATTATTCTTTCTTCTTCACTTAGGTTCATTGTATTTAATTCATCTATTGTTTTTTCTACTTCCTTATTTTCTTTTCCAGCTTTCTCCATTTTATCCTCCTCTCCTACCATTACCCAGAGCCAT
>CAJFJM010000109.1 GCA_904384245.1 uncultured Clostridia bacterium | reverse complement strand
TTTTATTTATTTTATTTTTTATTTATTTTATTTTTTATTTATTTTATTTTTTATTTATTTTATTTTTTATTTATTTTATTTTTTATTTATTTTATTTTTCCATTTCAATAAATTGAAATGGTACTTTTAATTTCATTAAAATATTTTTTTCTCTTTCTGTACATGTAAATATTATTATTTGTCTATCTGCAAAATTTTCTGATAAATATTTTAAAATATTTTCTAATCTTTCATTATCAAAATATGCAAATGATTCATCTAAAAATATTGGCATTTTTTCGTTTGATAATTCATCTACCATTGATAATCTTAGTGATAAATATAATTGATCTATTGTTCCAATACTTAATTTTGATGCTTGTACATAACTTCCGTCTTCTAATTCTACTATTAAACCTAATTCATCATGTACTCTTACATTTTTATATTTTCCATTTGTTATTACTGAAATATTTTTTGATAAATTCTTCGTAAACTTAGGGGTTACGATGTTTTTCATTTTCTCATAAGATTTTTCTAATACTTCTTTTGCTAAATTTATACTTGCATTTAAGTTTTCTAAGGTTGACATCTTTTCTTTATTGTTAACTAATTGTTCTTCTACTTTTGATAAATTTTCTAATTTTGGTTCTATATTTTCTCTGTCTAATTCCAAACTATGTAATTCTAATTTTTTATGAGAAATATCATTTTGTATTTTTTCAAATTCTTTATTTAAATTATTAAAATCTAAAAATAAATTTTCTTCTATTTTATTTTTAAATTTATTTTTTATTTTTTCTTTTTCTAAATTATTTTTTAAATTATAATTATTTTTTTCTGTATTTATTTCATCAATTATTTTTTTATTATTTTTTTCTAAAACTTGTATTTCATTATTTAAATTATTTTCTTTTAATTTTATTTCATCAATTATTTTTTTATTATTTTTTTCTTCTATTTTTATTTTTTTATTTTTTATTTTATTTGTTATTAACCATGCTATTATTAAAATTGGTATTATTGATAATATTGCTATATTTATAATTTTATTTTTTATTATTAAAAATTGTAAAATATTTATTATTATAAAAATAATTAAAATTGAAATATATATTTTATTTATTTTTTTCTTTTTATTTTTTAAATTATTATTTTTTTGTATTATTTTATTTTTTTCTTGATTATTTTCTTCAGTTATTTTTTTATAATTATTTTTTAAGTTTTGTATTTTTTCTGAATTTTCATTATATATTTTTTCTTTAATATTTATTTTTTCTTTATTTATTTTTTCTTTTTCGTCTAATTTTTTTAATTCTGAAATATAATTTTTTTGTTCTTCTAATTTATTTATTTCATTTTCTAAATTATTTTTATTTTCTTCTATATTATATTTTAGTGATTCATATCCTTGCAATTCTTCTTTTTGTTCTTCTAAATTTTCTATTTCTCTGGTTAACACGTTTATTGGTTTTTCCCTAGACTTTTCTGACCCTATTTCATCTCTTTGCTTTCTTGTTATTCTGTCCATAGCTATACGATAAGATACATTATCTTCTCCTGTTCCTACTAAATTAGCTATTTTTTGAACTAGAAAATTTTGCTCTCCTTTTTCTAATCTGACTTCATTTTGATATGATACTATTGTTGATAAAAATATATCTTCATCCATATTTGTCTGCTCATAGAAAAATTCATTTCCTTTTGCCTTATCTATATTAAAGTTTTTAGAGATATCTTCTTTTTCTTCATTAAATATTTTTGGATTTTTTTTCTTAAAATCTCTAAAAACTTCATATTTTTCTCCATTATCTAAAGAATAATTTATCTTTCCTGAAAAATCTTCTCCTGTCCATGGTAGAAAACTATCATAATCTGAAAATTCTTTTCCCTTTTTATTTTTAGAAATTCCATAAAAAGAATTTACAATAAATCTTAATAATGTAGATTTTCCGGTTTCGTTTTTTCCGTATATTAAATTTATTTTATCTTTAAATTCTATTTCTTTATTTTTTAATTTTCCATATGAATTTATTTTTACTTGATCTATTTTCAATATTCCTCTCCTATTCTAAAGCTTCAAATCCTATTTCTACAGCTTTTTCTATTATTTCTTTTTCTTCTTCTGATATATTTTCTTGATTTAATTTTTTTAACATTTCTTTTGCAAATATTCCTTTTAAAGTAATGTCGTTTTGTAATTTATTTAAATCATAATTTATTTTAGTTCTATTTTTTATTTTTATAATTCTTTCTTTTAAAACTAATTTATATAAATCATATACATCTATTTCAAAATTTCTTTTCCCTGTTAATATAACTTTTACAAATTCATTATCTTTTATATTTAAGTCATTTATTTTTTCTATTAGTTCATCTTTAGAATTTATTCCGTGTTACATCTATTGTTTTTTCCACAAATTCTGTTTCCGCTAATGGTAAAAATGATACATCTACATTTTTATTTTCTATTTCTCCTACTATTACTCCATGTTTTCCTAATTCGTCAAACCCTAATGATACAGTAGAACCTGGATACACAATTTTTGGCTCATCATATATTTGCATTTTATGAATATGTCCAGTTGCTACATAATCAAATTTCTTTTCTTTTAATAATTTTCTAGTAATTGAATTATACTGCATTTCTTCTAAATTTGCACCATCTATTGTACTATGAATTACTAATATATTTGTTTTATTTTCATCATCTACACTAAAGTCTTCAATTCCACAGTCTGTACAATAAAAGTCTGTAAATCCGTATCCATAAATATCTATTTCTGGTAGTTCAATCTTTTCAAATTTTGATGAAAAAATTTTTACATTATCATTCCATTTATATTTATTATAATATGAATTTTTTATATATGGATCATGATTTCCTGGTGATATAAAAATTTTTGTATCTGGTATTTCCTTAAATAAATTATTTATGTATTCAATTGTAGATTTTCTTACATATTGATGTTCATATAAATCTCCGGCAATAAAAAAAAGCTCTATATTATTTTCTTTTATATAATCAACTACCTTTTTAAAAACACTTCTTTGTTCTAGTCTTTTTAAATCTCCTAAAGTATCTCTATCTGAAAGATTTACAAACGGACTATCAAAATGTATATCTGCCATATGCACAAATTTCATTATCTTCATTCCTTCTTCCTTTTAGTAATTTTTTAAGTAATTATTTTTTTATTTATTTTATTTTTTAATTATTTAATTTATTTTTATTATTTAATTTATTTTTAATTATTTAATTTATTTTTTAATTATTTATTTTATTTTTTATTATTTAATTTATTTTTAATTATTTATTTTATTTTTTATTATTTAATTTATTTTTTAATTATTTATTTTATTTTTTATTATTTATTTTATTTTTAATTATTTATTTTATTTTTTATTATTTATTTTATTTTTTATTATTTATTTTATTTTTTATTATTTATTTTATTTTTTAATTATTTATTTTATTTTTTAATTATTTATTTTATTTTTTAATTATTTATTTTATTTTTTAATTATTTATTTTATTTTTT
>CAJFJM010000108.1 GCA_904384245.1 uncultured Clostridia bacterium | reverse complement strand
TAGTCATATTCTACTTCTTTTTTTCTTGATTCAATTTCTTGTTCAGTTTTTGTTTTTCCTGTTGCGTGATATATTTCTAATATTCTTAATATTCTTTTTTTATCATTTGGACTTATTTTTTTTATTGCTTCTGGGTCTATTTTTTTTGCTTCATTATATAAATCTTCTAACCCTTCTTTTTTTACTCTTTCTTCTAGATTTTTTCTGTATGTTTCATCAAATTGAATTTCTTGATAGTCTATTTCATAGATTAGGCTATCTATATATAATCCTGTTCCTCCAACTATAATTGGTGTTTTTCCTTTTTTTATAATTTCTTTTATTGTTGATTTAGCATCTTTTTTAAAATCTGCTACACTGTATCTTGTATCTGGGGATACAAAGTCAATTAAATAGTGTTTAATTCCTTGCATTTCTTCTTGACTTGGTTTTGCTGTTCCTATGTCCATATCTTTATATATTTGCATTGAATCACAAGAAATTATTTCTCCATCTATTTTTTTTGCAAGTTCAATTGATAATGCTGTTTTTCCTGATGCTGTTGGCCCACAGATAACAATTACTTTTGGTTTGTCCATGTATTTTTGTTTCTTCCTTTCTTGCATTATATTTTGTATCTAATTTTTAAGTTATAGTATTTTTCTTTTGTTACTCTCCTTTTAAGCTATAAAAGATTTCTAATATTCCTTTTTGGATGCTTTCCATATATGATTTTTCAAAAATTACAATAGCTATTATTATTACTACTAAAATTATAATTTTTTTTCTTAATTCTTCTGTGCTTATACTGTTTTGTCTTACTCCGGCTAATATTTTTGACATATATGGGATAATTAAACATCCGTTTATTCCTGTAAATAGTAATACTATTGGATTTTTTATTGTGTTCATTATATCTATACTTGGGTAACTAATATTTCCCTTTGATAATTCAAATATTACAAATGTTATTACTCCTGTTAATAATATTTCAAATATAATATATATTATTTTTCTACTTTTTTCAATATCTTCTAGATTATGAAAGCTCCATATAACTATTACTACAAATAAAATTATTGTTGCTATTGTGATAAAAACAGCCATTTTTATATCATTCCTTCTTTCTTTAAGTCAAAAATATGAATGTGCAACTTCCTAGTTTTGGATATCATTCAAACTTATTCTTTTCTTTTTATAATTTTCTTGCGAATTTTTTCTCTATATCATATTGTGTCATTTTTATTGCTGTTGGTCTTCCATGTGGACATGTGAATGGATTTGGTAATTCTAATAATTTATCCATTAGACTATCTACTTCTTCTTTAGTTAATGCCATATGTGCTTTTACTGCTGCTTTACATGCTACTGTTGCTATAAATTTTTCTTCTTTTTCTTGTTTTGCTGTTCTTGCTACTGTGTTTATTTCATCTAATGTTTCTAAAAATAGATCTTTTGTGTCTAAGTCAATACATACAGTTGGTACTCCTGTTAATTTTATCGTGTTTTCTCCAAATTCTTCTAGACTAAAACCTGCTTTTTCAAACATTGGTATATTTTCTTTTGCAATGTCCATTTCTTTATGTGTTAGTGTTATTACATCTGGTAATAATAACATTTGTGAATCTTTTGAAGAATCACTATAGTAGTTTTTCTTTACTTTTTCATACATTATTCTTTCATGTGCTGCGTGTTGGTCTAGTATGTACATTTCTTTTCCCATTTCTAATATTATATATGTTTTAAATACTATTCCTATAAATTTATATGGTACTTTTTTGTATTCTTCTATTTCTTCAAATAAACTTGTGTTGTCTTTTACTATATCTATTGCATTTGTTTTATTTTCTTCTTTTGGCTCTTCTTTTATTGGTTTTGTATTAAATAATTTTTGATACATTTCATCAAAGTCTAGTGGTTCATTATTTTTGTTATCTTCTATTTTTTCTATTTGTTTTTCTAGTTCTTTTAATGTTTCTTTTTTCTCTTCGATATCTTTTTCTTGTGAGATTATGTTTTGTTCATTTTCTGAATTTTCTGCTGTTTCTTGTTTTTCTGAATATTGGTTTTCTGATGTTTTTATTTCTTGTTCGTTTTCTTGACTAATATTTTTATTGTTTTCTTTGTTGTTTTCTTCTTGAGTGTTTTCTATAATTGCATTTACTTCTACTGTTTTTTCTTTCTCTTCTTTTTCACTATTTTCTTTGTTTGTTAATTGTTTGTCCATTTCTATATAATTATTGTTTAATTTGATTCCTGGATTTTCTTCTACTTCTTTTTTTATTGTTTGTCTAAGATTTTTTAGTTTTTCTAAGATATCTGTTGTGTTTATTGGTTTTCCTGTATCTGTTATTATATTTGCTATGTCCTTTTTTATATTTTCTTTTTCTTCTTTGGCGTTTGTTTTTATTTCACTTTCTTTTTCTATATATGCTCTTATTTGTCCATTATTTGTATTTCTTAATTGGAATAGTCCTTTATCATTTTGTAAAGTTTCTCCTTCTTTTGCTGTATCTGCAACTAAGTCTCCTTTTAATAATGCATCTTTTATTGCATGATATACTGCTTGAAATACTTTGCTTTCCTCTTCAAACCTTACTTCTAATTTTGCTGGATGTACATTTACATCCACTTTTGCTGGGTTCATTTCTATATCTAATACTACAAATCCAAATTTTCCAATTGGTATCATTCCTTTATATGCTTGTTCTGTTGCTGCTGATAATGTTTTGTCTTTTATATATCTTTTATTTACAAAAAATAGTTGATTTGACCTATTTGATCTTGCTATTTCTGGTTTTCCGATAACACCTTCCACTTTTATGTCTTCATATTCATATTTTATTGGTAATATTCCTTCTGCTATATTTTTTCCATATATGTTGTATATTACTGATTTTAAATCTCCACTTCCATTTGTTTGTATTATTGTTTTTCCTGTATTTATTAGTTTTATTGATATTTCTGGGTGTACTAGTGCTATTCTTGTAATTGCATCTTCTATATATCCAGATTCTGTATAGTCTTTTTTTAAGAATTTGTATCTTACTGGTGTATTAAAAAATAGATTTTTTACAGTTATACTTGTTCCTGTTCTACATCCTGCTTCTTCTTTTTCTAATACATCTCCTCCTTCTACTGCAATTCTATATCCTATTTCTTGATTTTCTGTTTTTGATATCATTTCTACATTTGCTATTGCTGCAATACTTGCTAAAGCTTCTCCTCTAAAACCCATTGATGTAACTGTACTTAAATCTTCTGCACTTCTTATTTTACTTGTTGCGTGTCTTTCAAATGCTATTTCCATGTCATCTTGTGCTATTCCTTTTCCATTATCTGTTACTTTTATATATGAAATTCCTCCATTTTTTATTTCTACAGTTATATTGTTTGCTCCTGCATCTATGGAGTTTTCTACCATTTCTTTTATGACTGATGCTGGTCTTTCTATAACTTCTCCTGCTGCTATTTTGTTTATTGTTAGGTCATCTAATAATACTATATTTCCCATTTATTTATCCTCCATTTTTGATTAACTTTTGCATTATTATATCATTGTTTTTTGTTTTTTGTATAGTTTTTTTAGAAAAAGTTTAAAAAGTAGATGGAGCCAAAAACAGGGAATAGGGGGCTGACCTCAGAACAGGGAACAAGGGACGGTCCTTAAAATCCCTCCTACAAGGGAATATGGGGA
>CAJFJM010000107.1 GCA_904384245.1 uncultured Clostridia bacterium | reverse complement strand
CCACCTTCCTATTTTGTCTATATTTTCTATTTTTATACATCTAGGGTGAAATATTCGTTTCTAAACTTTTAAGGTGATTTTATCATAAATTAAATACATCGCTTATATACCAAGCTTGACTTCTATATACAAATATGATATTATGTAAAGGATACAAATTTATATTGTCCCCAAAATAAAATAAGTCATGGAGGTAGCATTATGAAAAAAACAACAAAAATCTTTTTAGCTTTGACAATCATTAGTGTAATTTGTATATGTGGTTGGGTAACGGTGCGGATTATAAAAATTGTTTCATTTGATAATAATTGTATCCAATACATAAAAAGAGCAGCTAATGCAAACACTGTTGAAATAGCAAAGGAAGAACTAAAAAAAGCTATTTCATATGCTGAGTCAAAAAACTTAACAAAAGGTAGAGTATCTATTTTTCTCAATCAGCCAAAAAATGATATTGGCTATTGGTATAAAAACTTAAAAACATCTTATGAGGAATTAGAAAATCTACCAAGCGATGCAAGTACAGTAGAAAAAAACAATGTGTTAATGAATTTAAGAGAAACATTAACAGATTCTACTGCAAATGGTACAATAGCAACATATCCGGATGGAATAAGCATTTATCCAAACAACAAGATTTATTTCATATTGATAATAGCTTTTAGCATTTGTACTATTGCTTTTGGAAATGAATTTCTTAAAAGATGGTAAGAAAGGGGACTAAAGTTATTTATTTTAAAATGACTATCTAGAGAGGATTCAAAACATAACTCTAGAGGCAAAAATCCAACACTATAAAAGTTGGATTTTTGCATTAATTTTTGTAATAAATGAGGATGATAAATAATGGTAAACCTAGAATTATATAGAATTTTTAAAATTGTAGCAGACCAAGAAAATCTGTCAAAAGCAAGTGAAATCTTACACATTTCACAACCTGCAGTAACAAAACATATCAAGAATTTAGAAAATCAATTAAATGTAAAATTATTTACTAGAAGTAAATATGGTATGATATTAAATGAAAATTGTAAAAAATTATATTCACAAATAAAAGAAGCTATTGAAATACTTTCAAAATCAGATTCCATATTTAATACACATAAAGAGATAAAATTAGGTGTTCATGTAAATATGCCAAGTAGAATATATAACAATGGAATTTCAAAATTCTATGAAAAAAATAATAATAACATTATAAACATATTTAAGTTAAATGCCAAAAGTATATTTTCTATGTTAGAAAAACAAGAAATAGATATAGCTTTTTCTAAAAAATATAGTGATGAATTATATGATACAAGTAAAATTAAATTTATAGAAATCGGAGAATTACATGATGTATTTGTAGTAAATTCCAACTCACAATACTTAAATAAAAAAATTTCCAAAAGCGATTTAAAAGATATAACAATATATACATTAAAAAAGTTTTCTAGTGCATATCAAAATTTAATAAAAGAACTTGAATATACAAAAGATGATAAAATAAATATAGAGAATATCGATTATACAGGAATTATGGAATTATTAAAATTTAGAGACATAATAGCTGTTATTACAAAAGAATATATAGAAGAAAAATTAGAAAACAACGAACTTTGTTTATTAGATGTAGGATTTTCACTTGCTCCAGCAAAATATGGAGTATATTATAACACTAATAATAAATATAAAGAATTAAATTATTTTATAGAAAACTTAAAAACTTATACCAAAATATAACCATAAGTTATATTTTAAAAACAAATATGTATTTTACATAAGGTAAACTCCTTTTTATAATAAATATAGACATTAGTCAAATTTATAATAGAAAGGGTTTTTATCATGGTCAATTTAACATTTAATGATGAAACACAAATGAAAATATTAGAATTTTTAGAAACAACAGAAAAAATGATTGCAGATGTAACCAGCAAATTATCCAATGCAAGAAAAGAAGCAAAAATTTATGCTATGTCAGATTTAGGATTATCAATAGATGCTGTAAGAATGATGGGAGGATTTTTTGTCGGAACATGTATAACTTGGGACTGTGATGTTCCTTTCGTTCCAATAGATACAACTGTAAATGTATGTGGTGTTTGTGCTTACAAACTAAAAAACAAAATAACCCCTCAAGAATTTAAAGATAGAGTAGAAAAAACTTTTAATAATGATACTACTTATGATTGGAATTATAATAGAGGAAATCATTTCTGTACTCTATGTTATTGTGACGGAAAACAAAATTTAGAACAAGGATATTATATTGTAGTCCATGCATCTGCAGCAGAATATAAAGAAGGCAATATGAAAGAGGGATTATTTCCAGAAAAAGATAATTGGTACTATAATGCAATTAAAACATATACAGATCCAGAAACAGGAAGATATTTAAGATACTTAGATGGAGAATATGCAACTAAATTTTGGAATATAGCACATTTCCTAGAAGAATTTAATGAAAAAAGAAATGAATATTTTATAGAAAAAACATTTAAAGATTTAATAGACAAAAAAATAATAAACATTCAACATTATGGAATGCCAACAGAACACTCTATATGTATAGGATGTCACTGGAAAGAAGGAATGTATGCATTACTTACAGCACCGGGAGAAGATATTTATTTTATAAATCCTTCAAAAAGTAAGAATAATAGGTTTAAACATGATAATTTCAATTTCACATTAAGCCCACACGGACTAGGGCAAAAAGTACCAAACAAAAATGCAGATATAAAAATAAGTAAAGATAACATAATAATAGGAAATAATAGCTTTAAAGATGGTCAAATACTCGACATAGATGTAGATATAAAAATTAGAGGAACTGCACCAGGAGATGAACCAATATCTAAAACAGTGCAAGATATACTAAACATATATCCAGGTCAAATACAAGGAAAAATGAAACAAATTGCATCTATTACAAAAAGAGGATTTAAAGTATATTAGGAGGAATTATATGGAAATATTATTAACAAGACATGGTCAAACTGAATGGAATTTTCTTAAAAAAGTTCAAGGAAAAGCTGATATTAAATTAAATGAAAAAGGAATAGAACAAGCTCAAAATGTAAAAGACAAATTAAAAAATGAGAAAATAGACTTGATACTTTGCTCACCATTAATTAGAGCAGTTGAAACAGCTAATATTATAAACGAAAGTAGAAATATCCCAATATTGATAGAAGAGAAGTTATCTGAAAGAGATTTTGGTGAATTTGAAGGAATGCCTAATACTGAATTTGATTTTGAAGCATTTTGGAGTTATAAACAAAATATACAATATAAAAAAGCAGAAAACATTAGAGAATTTTTTAAAAGAGTCTATAAATTTCTTGATGATATACACTTAAAATATAAAGATAAACGAATATTGCTAGTAGCACATGGTGGAATCAGCATACCTGTTTATTGTTATTTTAATGGAATACCTAATAAAGATACTTTATTAGGATTAGCACTTGAAAATTGTGAAATTGCAAAATATTTTTATAAAGAGAAAGAAATTGGTGAACTTGAATTATAACTGTATGCAATATTGAATGCAGTTGAATGAATTTTATTGAAAAGTTTTTTAAATGTTTGTATAATTGTCTTAAAGAAAAACTATAAGAGGTGGAGAAATTATGAAAATTAGATGCTTAAAATGTAATGATATAATTGAATCTTTAAGTGTTCACGATTATAAAAAATGTAAATGTGGAGCATGTTCAATTGATGGTGGAAATGAATATAC
>CAJFJM010000106.1:3906-4883 GCA_904384245.1 uncultured Clostridia bacterium | reverse complement strand
ATCTAAAAGACATAGAAGAAATATTAAAAGACTTAGAAGAGATAACGGCAGAGGAATTAGAAGAAACTATTAAGAAAGTAGAGGAAGAAAGATGAGAGAATATAAATTTAGATGTTGGGATACAGAAAATAAAGAAATGTTAAAAGTACAAGAATTAGACTTTGAAGATACTTTTTATGGTGGAAGATTATCAATAAGAACAGATAAATACAATGATTATTTTGATATGGAAGATATGGTACTTATGCAATACACAGGACTAAAAGACAAAAACGGAAAAGAAATATATGAGGGAGATATAGTTAAGTTTAGATTTAAAGAAGATAGAGAAGAATTTCCAGACTTAATTGGTTATATAGAGTATCAATCAACATTTGCAGCATTTAGAATAATGAGCAATCAAGGAAGTTTTAAAATAGATATTACAGAAATAAAATTTATTGAAAAAATAGGCAACATATATGACAACCCAGAATTGTTAGAGAAAGGAGCATAAAGATAAGTAAATGTATATGTACAACATGTGAAAATAAAGAATGTATAGCACATAAATGTAAATATGACTGCTACACAGAGAAAGAAGCAGAATGTACAATAGATGGATTTACGACTCAATGTTCAGGATATAAAAATGGAAAGAAGGGTAAAAATGAATGATATAGAGGTATTAAATCAAATGGGAAAAAACAATAAAGAAATATATTTATTTCCATTAGAAAACATAAGTAAACTAGATATAAGACCAGTAAGAAGTACAATGGAAATGCTTATAGACAGTGGAGTAGCAAGAAAAATGCAAGATGGAGAAATGGTAGGAGCTTTTATTGTAGCAGATAGAGAGCAATTTTATAAAATAAAAAATGGAAAGGAAGATAAAGATGAGTAATATAAAACTAGTGAAAGAACTAAAAGCGAAGGAAATAGACGATATCTGTAATAATGCTGAAGGTTGTGCAGATTGTCCACTTTTAATATCT
>CAJFJM010000106.1:0-3805 GCA_904384245.1 uncultured Clostridia bacterium | reverse complement strand
AATAAAGAAGAAATAGAAAAAGAAGATAAAGAACACTTAATAGAAGTATTAACAGAGCATAAAGATTATATATTTGAATTTGATGATGATAATATAAAGATAGAATATATATTAGACTATATAAGAGAATTAGAATTTCAAAATACGGCACTAAAAGCAGAACATAATCACAGCATAACAAGAATTAAAAACTTAGAACAAAGTAATAAAATATTAGACACAGAATGTAACAGATTAGAGCAAAAAGAATCTATATTAGATAAAGTAACAAATAAATTAAAAGAAGATGCAAATCAAAAAGTTCCATTAGCAGAAGATATGGATTGGGTTAGATGTAGAAAAGAGCATGCCAGAGAATATTTAAAAATTATAGAAGGAGGAAACAATGGAAAATAAAGAAATTGAATTAACAGATGAAGAAATATTATTTTTAGAAAATTTAGAAAGTAAATTAAGTGCAACAGAATACAAAACATTAAGAAACATAGTAGAAAGATTTGTAAATTCAACAAAGAATAGAGAATGGGAAATTAGGAGAAAAGAAGAACAATTAGCAAATGTAAGGATAAGCAGAGATGAAAACTATGAGTTTTATTGCAAAGAGAAAGAACAGAAAGAGAAATGGCAAAATTATTATAAAGAAGTATGTAATAAGTACGCAAAACTAGAAGTAGAGTTAGATTTAGCAAAAGCAAAAATAGAAATTTTAGAAGGAGAAAAGAAATAATGGTAGAACTTGAAAACAGTGTAAAAGGAACAGCATTTTATATAGACAAAAATGGAGAATATCAAGAAATAGGAACGGTAGAATCTAATTCATTAGAAGAGGAAGAAAACAGCAAAGAATGGGAAAAGCTAGAAGACTTATATAAAGAAACAGGATTTACAGCAGAAGTAGAAATAAAAGTAAAAAAATACACAAAGAAAAAATTTAAAAAGTTATTGATGTCATACGGAATACAAAGAAATGATGCTGAAATATTTGCAACTATAGCAGGAGATAAAAAATCATGTATATATAGAAATGATTTTGGTTTAATAATAGCAAAAGGTATAGTATCAGTATGGCAATATTAAAAGAAAGAAGGTTAAAAAATGAAAATATATACAGGATATGAATTTATAAAAGCAATACAAGAAGGAAAAATAGAATCTGATATAAAATTCAAGTTTACTAACAATGCAAATATAGATACAATAGTTAGATTTGATGGAGTAGATATAGTATATTACGAAAATAACGAAAATATATTTAATGATTGGTTTTTAACAACAATTTTAGATTGTACTTTTACAGAAATAGAAGAAAAAGAAGACATAGAAATACAAAAAATCAAGCCTTTCATAATACCTCGAATAGCCGAAAGTAAAGAAAAAGATATGTGGACAGATAGAATAATGATAAACAAACTAATAGAATCAGTAAAGCAACTAGATAATAAATTAAATAAAGAAAGGGAGGAAAAGTAGATATGAATTATAAAGAAGAAGATAAAGAATTAATAGAAAGTGCAAATTGCCGATATTATGAGTTTACAGATGAAATAATAGAAAAAATAGTAAGTAAACAAATGAAAGATGTAAGTAAAGAGGAGTGGAGAACTCTAATACAAATGTTATATCCTAAAAATATGGTAGGAAGCGGTTTATTTCAACCAATTCTAATATTTAAAATAAGTAAAAAAGGAAAAAGAGTGGACCCACCAATAGAAGCTTATAATTCACTAGATGATATACAAGAAGATACATGCTTATTTTACAGAATAATGGAATATATAGAAAAGAATAGCAAAATAAAAATAGATGAAAGTTTTTATAAATTCAAAGAAAGAATACAAGAAAAAGAAAGAGAGGAAAAGTAAAGATGATATTAGAAATAGCATTAGGCATATGTATTGCATCAGTTGGAATAGGATTTGGAGCATTTATGATAATAATGGCAATTTCATTCTTTAAAGATAATGATTAGAAATAATATTAGTCAAGAAAGTAAGTGATAAATTATGAAAATACCAAAAGTAATAAGCAAAAACAATCATGAGTACATATTTGTAAAACAGTGTAATGAAAACTTATTTCAATACAAAGAAATGATTGCAGGATATTATGAATGCTTTAGTAGATATGATTTAGGTTTATTACAAGAACAATTTAGCATGAAAGGATTTAAAGCCAATCCAGATAATGTAAAGATTTAGGAGGAAAACAAATGAGTATTTATGGAATATACAACGAAGAAGAGCAATGTTTAAGAGTAGGACCTTTAAAAGAAGTAATTATTTTTCTGGATATAACGCCAAGAGAGTTAAGTAGAGCAATAAGAAAAGATAATTTAATAAGAAATAAATATAAAATATGTTATCTGTTTGAAGAATAGGAGGTACAGAAGATTGCAATATATAAAAGAAGATATTGAAAATATGTTAATAAAACACAAAGAAAATGAAGGCAAAAAAATAGAGATTGAAATAAAACTCTATGAATATCAGAAAAGGTTAGATTATGCAGGGACAGTATATGAAGATACAGCAGAAGAAGTGATTGAGAATATGCAAGTTACAGGAAGAACATATGATAGCACACCTAGTAAAACAAATAAAATATCTGATAAAGTTTTAAATACAGCATTAAATTATAAAAAAGAAATAAAACATATAAACAAAGAAGACAGAGCTTTTTTGAATCAAGAAATACAAAGATTAAATGCAGAGAGAGAGAACATTGATATAAAAATTGCAAGAGTAAAAAATTGGCTAGATAAAATAAATGAAAAGGAAGCATTTGTATTAGAGCAATTATATATAAATAACCAAGGAAAAAATTGGAATAAAGTCATAAAAACATACGAGCAAGAATATGAAAAAACGATAACAGAAAGGCAATTAAGAACGACTAGAGATAAGGCTATACAACATATACTGAAAATTGTAAATGTATAAAAATTTCCGAAAAGCTTCCGAAAAAATGTATTGAAAAGTTCCGTTCTCATTTAATATAATTATAATAGAAAAATTAGTAATTGTATTTGAAAAATACACGAATCCAAAGTTGCCAATAAAAAACAAGTATAAAGGTTTCTATTTTTTAAGAAGAGTAAACGTTATTTAATGTTTACTCTTTTTAGTTTTATAAGGAGGAACAATAAATGAAAAGAAAATGGACTAAAGAAAGTGCAACAAATTATATAAAGAAAGCAAAAGAAAAAGGATTAACATATTGGAGTGCAATGGATTATTTAAAACATCATAAAACAATGCATTCTATAATTTAAGAAAAATTAGGAGGAATAGAAATGGAAGAGAAAAACATAAAAATCTGTGACTTATCACAAGAAAACACAAAAAAATTAGCTGAATTAATCATAATGACAAATGATATTGAAACACTTTTAAGTGGAGATAGAGTAGAAGAAGTAGTAGAAGGAGAGCCAAGACCTATATCTTGTTTAAGAGAAGATGTTATAAGTCAAAATAATCAATTAAAAAAATTAGAAGAAAAACTTTCAAGAATAAGAAATGCTTTAAATTAGTTTTCAACAATTACTAACTATGTTCTATATAGTTAAAGGATTGTGAAATAAATGTGTAGTGGCGGAATAGGTAGACGCAATTCATAACAGCTAGAGCCAAATTTGAGTAAGAAATGGCGAATGAGTGAAGCTGTAAGCTCATGTTAGGTGCAAATCCTAACCTACACAAATTTTTGTTATTAACAAATGCTAGGTAATGTTAATATATAGTTTTGCTTCGCATTTATCTAAAAATATTGGACTAACCTAGCAAGTTCTAATATATTCGAGAATAGT
>CAJFJM010000105.1 GCA_904384245.1 uncultured Clostridia bacterium | reverse complement strand
GGAGTATACAAAAAACGATACAAACATTTTTGAAAAAGTTACAAGTGAAGAAAGGCTACATACAGCAATAAAGAATTGCGAATATATGGAAGAATTAAATAAAGATGTACAAGCATCACAAAGAAATCCAATGACCAAAGTGTACAAAATAATTGATGGATTAAAAGAATATTTAGAATAACTTTACAGAAGAAAAGCAAAGTATGAGAGTAATTAAAAGTTACAGGATTATTTTGCTTTTTTATAGGAGTGATTATGAAAAATAAAATTAGATATGAAATTTGGAAAATAAAAAATAATGTGATATACAAAATTCTTTTTCAGGTCAAAAAGATGCTTTTTAAAACTGAGAATGGAATTAAGAAAAGTGGAAATGAAGCTATTAATATGATAAAAGAAATAATAATGGTACTATTTTATATTTTTGTAATTTCAATTTTGGTTATAGGGTTATTAATAGTAGAAGAAGTACTATATAACAATTTTTTTGTTAATTGTGAGATGGTAAAAAGTATTGTAACATTCTCAGAAGATTATTTTTATCAGTTATTACTTGCTTCATTGGGAATATCAGGAGTATTAATAGCATTATTTTATGCTAATTTATCGGGAGTATTTTCAAGTAAGTATGTTAATTTAGATACATCATTATCATTTGAAATATTAAGAGAGAAAGAGAATAATAGGAATATAAAGAGTATAAAAAATTATATTATCATAAATATTATACTTATAATGTTTTGTATAGTAGGAATAAGATTAAGTTATTTAATTACGGGACTATTTGTATTATATACGGTAAGAATAGTAATTGCCTTTATTAATCTTTCTCAAAGAATATTTTATTTTACAAATTTAAATTTTATTACAAGAGAAGAATGCTTAAAAATATATAATAGTTCTCGTAAAGTGCAAAAAACAAAAGGATATTTTCGAGGGGTTGAATTTGAACAATATTATCAAAACATAGCAAAAGGGAGTATAGAAAAATTAAATAAATTAATAGAAACATTTATAAAAGAAAAAGATTATAATGCAATATATAAATTTGAAGATACGACTATTAGAACATTATATAATTATATGGTTACTAAAAATAAAATACCATATAATTCATTGTGGTTTGAAGAAAAATATAAACAGAAATCAATGTTAAAGATGGGAGAAATGGAATTAGTTACATATGTAAATACAGGAGTTATTCCTACCCCTGAAAAAATAAGAAATATTAATTGGATAGAAGAAAATTTCTTTTCGCTAATTAGTATAGGGCTAGAAGAGTTGATAAGAAATGATAAATTGATTTATGCATATAAAATAATGGAAAAATTAGATAGGTTATTAACAGCAGCTAATTTAGGTGGAAATATTTCAAATATTATAAAAGAAGAAATTATGATATTTGAAAAAATCAATACATTATTTAATTATAGTGAAAAAAATGATTTTAATATACAAGCAATTTTAGAAACAGAGTCATTATTCTTTATGGGAGCTATTCTTAAATCAAATGTATATATACAAAAATGTAAAGAAATAATTGATAAAATGAAATATAAAGAAATTAAGTTCAATAATTTATTGAAAAAAAATAATAAAATATTTAACAATGAAAAAGTTGAAAAAGTATGTAAACAAATTGAATTAGAAAGAAGAATAGAAGGGAAAGTTATAACTAGTGAAAGATACATAAAAGAACATTTATATGCTTTAATATATCAGCAAATAAATGAAATATATAATGTTTATATACAAATATTGGATTATATTCAAAATAGTGCACAAAACATGTATGAAAATAAAAAATATAATGCTACTAAAGTAATAATTGCTAAAAATATTGAAATATATAATAAGGTAGAAAATGCTTATTTAAGTATAGAAAGAATCCATAAAGAAATTATAAAAATGAAAAAAGATTTTATATGGATAGATAATATACCAAAAAAATTTAATGAAAAAATAAAAGATTATAAATTAAATAATATAATATGTGCAATAAAACTATTAGGAAATTTGGAATTTGATAAAAAAGAAGAGGATGAATCCCAATTTGATATTTTTGGACTAATTTTTTATAATGCATATATTATGGCAAATAACTTATTGAATAACGATGATTATGAAAGATATAAAAAAATATTTAATTATCTATTTATATTATCAAATATAAGTGATATAAAAACAAAAACAGAAATAGAACTAAATGGATATAATGCACAATATGCAATAAATAAATATTTAAAACCATATTTGTATTTTATGGATATACAAGGGAAAATGATATATCTTTCTAGAATAAATAGTGATTCTAAATGGGAAGATTTAGTAAAAGAACAAAGCTATTCGATAGAGAACAAAAAATTTTTTAATAGTATGGTTGAATATGGAAACATAGATAAAAATCGAATAGAATTTGATCCATTTAGGGATTCTATGAATAGAAATTTTATAGATAATATTATGCCAAAAATAAAAACTGAAAATATAGGAGATATTTACGGAAGAAAGAGAATAATATCAGATGATGAAATTGTGCAAAAATTCGAATTGGGCAAATATAATTTTTCAGAAATTTATTTGTGTTACTATGTAAATAATTTATCTGATAGTAAATATGAATCGAAGTTTAAATGGAATGAGGGATAGAAATAGTATGAAATATCAGAATAATGTAAAATATTTTTGTATGATTAGAGATTTGTTTGAACATATGTCAGTAGAGATAGTTGGAAAGTTTAATAAGTGGGATAGATATATGATATCAATACCAAATTCAAATATAAGGAAGATTTTTAATAAATCTGGAATGGATTATTATGAGTTTGAAAATTTAATTCAAGATATTGCCCAACAATTATTCGAAAAAGGCAAATACTATTTAAATATTGTGCTTACAAGAGACTCTAGAGGAATTTTAACAGATATTGGTCTATATAAAGAAATGCCAGAAAGAATAGAAGAAAATCAAGAAAAACATAAATTTAAAATTAAAAATAATATAAATATACTAAATCCTGTAAAAAGAAAAACATTACTCTATAAAATATCAAAAATGAATGAGTATCAAATTAGAGATTATAATTCTGCAAGTGAATTTACATATTTTTCAGATAAGCATACAAAAGATCAATACAAATTTATTAAATTAACAAAAGACATATATATTCAAGCAGATACGCCAGAAGAAATAACGACATATTATCATAATTATAGGGTTATAAAAACAAGAATATGGCAAGTAAAAATAGCATTGGATATAATAGAAAAATTAAACGAAATATTCAAAAAAATATTTAATGAAAAAAATGTAATTAAATATGAAGGAATTTCCATAAAGAATTTAGAAAAATATTTAGAAAAGCTAAAAGAAGATAAGATGAGTATGTTAGATATTTCTAATAAAATAATGAAACTTGAAATAATAGAATAAATATCTGAATAATGATAAAATTTAAGCAATTACTATAATAATTTAAACATATTTAGGATTGTATAATATAAAAATATATTTAAGGGTGATAGTATTGAATATAGAAAAAGACTTTGAAGAAATAGAAAATTACGCACATTTTTGGCGTTGGTTACCTGATTGGAATATTGTAGAAAAAATATATAAAACTTACCAAGATTCATATTCTGTCTTAACACCATTTGCATATACATACTTGGAAGAATTAATTCGGGTCAATTAAAAAAGTAACTTCTATTTAAAAAAGTAAATTCCATTTGTAAGATTAATGTCTAGTTTTAGGTCAATTAAAAAAGTAACTTCTATTTAAAAAAGTAAATTCCATTTGTAAGATTAATGTCTAGTTTTAGGCATTTTTCTTTGTTTAAATATTGTATTTT
>CAJFJM010000104.1 GCA_904384245.1 uncultured Clostridia bacterium | reverse complement strand
TCAAGTGTCATTGTTAAATAATAACTTCCTAATATCATGTCTAGTCTTGGTACTGCAACTGGTTTACCATCTTGTGGTTTTAGTAAGTTGTTTGTTGATAACATTAAATATCTTGATTCTGCTTGTGCTTCTGGTGATAATGGTAAATGTACTGCCATTTGGTCACCGTCAAAGTCTGCGTTAAATGCTTCACAAACTAATGGGTGAAGTTTGATTGCTCTTCCTTCTACTAATACTGGTTCGAAACTTTGAATTCCTAGTCTGTGTAGTGTTGGTGCACGGTTTAACATTACTGGGTGGTCTTTTATAACATCTTCTAAGATTCCCCATACTTCTGGTTTTAGTCTTTCTACCATTCTTTTTGCATTTTTGATATTTTGTGCTATTCCTCTTCCAACTAATTCTTTCATTACAAATGGTTTAAATAGTTCTACTGCCATTTCTTTTGGAAGTCCACATTGATAGATTTTTAGCTCTGGTCCTACTACTATAACTGAACGTCCTGAATAGTCAACACGTTTTCCTAGTAAGTTTTGACGGAATCTACCTTGTTTTCCTTTTAACATGTCTGATAGTGATTTTAATGGTCTGTTTCCAGCTCCTGTTACTGGTCTTCCACGTCTTCCATTGTCTATTAGGGCATCTACTGATTCTTGTAACATTCTTTTTTCATTTCTTACAATTATTTCTGGTGCTCCTAATTCTAATAATCTTTTTAATCTGTTGTTTCTGTTTATTACTCTACGATATAAGTCATTTAAGTCTGATGTTGCAAATCTTCCTCCATCTAATTGTACCATTGGTCTTAAATCTGGTGGAATTACAGGTACAACACCCATTATCATCCATTCTGGTCTGTTTCCAGAAATTCTAAATGATTCTACTGTGTCTAGTCTTTTTATTAGTTTTGCCTTTTTTTGTTCACTTGCATGTTTTATTTCTTTCTTAATAGATGCTGATAATTTTTCTAGGTCTATTTCTTCTAGTAATTCTCTTAATGCTTCTGCTCCCATTTTTGCTTTAAAAGAACCTCTGCCATATTTTTCTTCTGCTTCATGATATTCTTTTTCTGATAATACTTGGCATTTTGATAAATCTGATGTTCCTTTGTCTACAACTATATATGATGCAAAATAAATTACTTTTTCTAGGTTTCTTGGAGAAATATCAAGCATTAAAGCTATTCTACTTGGTATTCCTTTAAAATACCATATATGTGCTACTGGTGCTGCAAGTTCAATATGTCCCATTCTTTCACGTCTTACTTTTGATTTTGTTACTTCAACACCACAGCGGTCACATACAATTCCTTTATATCTTACTCTTTTATATTTACCACAGTGACATTCCCAGTCTTTTACTGGTCCAAATATTCTTTCACAGAATAAACCATCTTTTTCTGGTTTTAATGTTCTATAATTTATAGTCTCAGGTTTTTTTACTTCTCCTTTTGACCATTCTCTTATTTTCTCATCTGATGCAATTCCTATTTTTAATTTATTAAAAATATCTAATTCGTCCACGCTTTTTCCCCCTACTAATTATTTAATTATATAAAATTTTAAATTTTTTATTTTTTTATATTCATTATTATTTGCTTTAACTTTATTTTTGCTATATTTGTATTTTTATTTTATTTAAAATTTTATATATTTTTGCTTATTGAAAATTTTTTATTTACTTTTGTTTGGGTAATTTTAAAACAGAATTAAAAGCTAACCACTGCTGGTGCAATTCTTTTTTGTCGCTTTCTATCTTTTTAAAATTTATTCAATTATTTTTTTCTTGTAGGATTAATTTTAAATTAAATTTTATTTTAATATAATTTTTTCTTCTAGGAGGGATTTTAAGGTCCGTCCCTTAATCCCTTCTAGGAGGGATTTGGAGGACCGTCCCTCAATCCCTATTAGAATATTTCTTCTTCTCCTTCGTCTCCTAGGTCTTGAAAAAGTTCGTCACTTTCTTCTTCGTCTAGAAGCGTGTCGTCTTCTATGTCTTCTACATCTTCTTCTACATATCCGTCGTTTAAGTCTTCGTCTCCTATTACTTCTTCTTCTGATAGGATTTTTTTGTCTTTTTCTGGGTCGTATTCTATTCCGTCTTCTATGTTTTCTTTTAGTTCTAGTTCTTGATTGTCTTCTGAGTATAGACGTACATCTAGTCCTAGTGATTGTAGTTCTTTTACTAGTACTTTGAAGCTTTCTGGTACTCCTGGTTCTGGGATGTTTTCTCCTTTTACTATTGCTTCATATGTTTTTACTCTTCCTACTACGTCATCTGATTTTACTGTTAACATTTCTTGTAAAGTGTATGCTGCTCCATATGCTTCTAGTGCCCATACTTCCATTTCTCCGAAACGTTGTCCACCAAATTGTGCTTTTCCTCCTAGTGGTTGTTGTGTTACTAGTGAGTATGGTCCTGTTGAACGTGCATGGATTTTGTCATCTACTAAGTGATGTAGTTTTAACATGTACATTACTCCGACTGTTATTGGTTTGTCAAATGGGTCTCCTGTTCTTCCGTCATATAGAATTGATTTTCCGTCTTTACTCATTCCTGCTTGTGCTAGTAATTCTTCTACATCTTGTTGTGTTGCTCCGTCAAATACTGGTGTTGATACATGCCATCCTAGTGCTTTTGCTGCTCCTCCTAAATGTACTTCTAGAACTTGTCCTAAGTTCATACGTGAAGGCACACCTAATGGGTTTAGCAATATGTCTATTGGTGTTCCGTCTGGCATAAATGGCATATCTTCTTCTGGTAATACTCTTGAGATAACACCTTTGTTACCATGACGTCCTGCCATTTTATCTCCTACTGAGATTTTTCTCTTTGTTGCTATATAACAACGTATTATTTGATTTACTCCTGGTCCTAATTCATCTGAGTTGTCTCTTGTGAAGATTTTTACATCTACTATTGTTCCTGCTTCTCCATGTGGTACTCTTAAAGATGTATCTCTTACTTCTCTTGCTTTTTCTCCAAAGATTGCTCTTAATAGTCTTTCTTCAGCTGTTAGTTCTGTTTCTCCTTTTGGTGTTACTTTTCCTACTAAGATATCTCCTGGTCTTACTTCTGCTCCTATACGAATTATTCCGTTTTCATCTAGGTCTTTTAATACATCATCACCTACATTTGGTATGTCTCTTGTTATTTCTTCTGGTCCTAATTTTGTGTCACGGCATTCGCAGTCATATTCTTCTATATGTATTGATGTGAATACATCTTCTTTTACTAGTCTTTCATTTAATAGAATAGCATCTTCGTAGTTGTATCCTTCCCATGTTGAGAATGCTACTAGAACATTTTTACCAAGTGCCATTTCTCCATTGCTTGTTGAAGGTCCGTCTGCTATTGCATCACCTTTTTTTACTATTTCACCTTTTTTTACTATTGGTCTTTGGTTAATACATGTTCCACCATTTGTTCTTTTGAATTTACGTAGTTTATGTACTACTGTTTTTCCATTGTTATATTTTACTGTTATTGCGTCTCCTGTTACTTTTTGTATTACACCATCATCTTCTGCTAAAATTAAGATTCCAGAGTCTTTTGCTGCTCTGTATTCCATTCCTGTTCCTACTATTGGTGATTCTGTTATCATTAAAGGTACTGCTTGACGTTGCATGTTTGCACCCATCAATGCTCTTTTTGCATCATCATGCTCTAAGAATGGTATCATTGCTGCTGCTATTGATACTAATTGTTTTGGTGATACATCTACATATTGTACTTGACTTTTATCAACTTCTATAATGTCATTTCTGTATCTTACTCTAATTCTATCATTTATGAATTCACCTTTTTCATTCATTGGTTCAGAGCTCTGAGCTATTATGTAATTATCTTCTACATCTGCACTCATATATTCTACTATATCTGTTGCTCTATGTGTTTCTGGATCTATTTTTCTATATGGTGTTTCTATAAATCCATATTCATTTATTTGTGCAAATGATGAAAGTGCTGATATAAGTCCAATGTTTGGTCCTTCTGGTGATTCTAT
>CAJFJM010000103.1 GCA_904384245.1 uncultured Clostridia bacterium | reverse complement strand
ATTCTTTAAGTATAGTACTTAAAGAATATTTCAAAGAATATTTCTTTGCTGATAATCCTTCTTTTATCTTCATAACTTAAAATTCATTTTTTTATAATCCTTAAAATTCTCCACTTCTATTCAAATTGTTATTTATTTCTTTATATAAATTTTCTATTTTTCGATAAACAAAGACTTCTTTTAAAACAATTATCCATAAATACATTATTACAAAAAATATAGCTATATTTTTATAATATAATATTCCAATACTTGCTATGGCTGTAACAATTATTGTAATTATCATTGAAATATTGTAACTTAATTTCATTGCTTTCCTTTTTCCTACAAAAATATGTAAAACACCATTTAATATTCTTCCACCATCTAGTGGATAAATTGGTAGTAAGTTAAACATAAAAATAAGTAAATTAGCATATATTATTAAATTTTTTAACATTTCATCTTTTACAAATATTTGAGCCAGAATTAAAATTATTAAATTAACCACAGGTCCTGCAACTGCTATAAAAATTTCTTTTAATACTTCTACATTTGCTCTTTTTTTCTTTTTATTAAAATCAGATATATTTACTTTAAAAGAAACTGCAAGTCCCATTGGAATTAAATCTATTTTTTCTGGTTTTAATCCTAATAAAAGTCCCATAAATAAATGACCTAATTCATGTAATATTGCAAATCCTATCATTATAGCATAAATTCCAATTTGTTTTGTTATGTAAAAAACTATTAAAAAAAGAAATATTTTTAAATCAATTCTAAATCTCATTATACACTTTCACTTTCTATAAATCTAAAATTTTTTGAGGATCAACTGTTCTTTCTTGGTATCTTATTTCAAAATGTAGATGAGGCCCTGTTGAATTCCCTGTTGAACCTACTTCCGCTATTTCTTGCCCTTGTACCACTTTTTCTCCTTGATTTACATATAACTGATTACAATGAGCATAAATTATGCTTACATCTCCTATTTGAATCTTTAGATGTTTTCCATAATCTCCTTCTTCTGAATTTAGCACTACTTCACCATCTGTTGCTGATTTTATTTTTGTGCCTGTATTTGCCGCTATATCTGTTCCTGTATGGTTTGTTGGTACTGTTTTTGTGGTAGGATTTCTTATTCCAAAAGTAGATGTTATAGTTCCTTCTAGTGGTTTTATAAAGCTAGTTGTTTGTTTTACACTTTGTATATCTATTTCTTCTTGGGTCAAATTTTGTTCATCACTATTTTGTTCTTGTGACTCGGTGTTATCTGCAATATTTGCATCTTGAGTATTTTCTTCTACTGCCCCTCCTATTGCTGATTCTGATATAGTAGTTTGGTTAGAATTTGTATTTTCTGTAACTGCATTAGTTGTATTATCTCCTTCTACATTATTCGTATCTGAGTTTGTTTTATTATTTTCATCATTTGATTTATTTAATAATTGCATAATATAATTTTTAGAATTGTTATATATTTCATTAAAATTCATATCATATGATAAAATTTCATTTACTTTGTTTAAAAATTGTTCAGAGAAAATAAATTGACTATTTTGAACAACATATACTATTAAATATATAAATATACATATCATAAGTTGGATTAGCATTTTTTTTAATAATTTAATATCTTTTTTATTTGAATAGTCATTTACTTTAACTGTTGCTGATGGTTTTATATCATTGCTATGTCTTCTTGCATAAATTTCCTCTGCTCGTCTTATTTTTTCTTCTACTGACATTGCTTTTTCCATAAAAAAACACCTCTTCCTTAGTTTCTTTATAAACTATATGAAAAAAAAGGTGTTTTTATTACTTATAAAATTAGGTTAAATTTAGTGTATATACTTTTAAATATAAATTTTTTATATTTTTTAAATTTTTCCTGCAAAATTTTTTATTTAAATATATTTTTATATATCGAACATCTTTTAAATTGCAAATAAAATAAGGGTTATTAATTCAAGCAGTGCTAAAATTGATATTAAAAATGTGAATTTTTTTAATTTAAAATATTTTTTTTGAAATTTTTGATTTTCTTGTTTTTCTTTTTGTTGTTTCTCCATTCTTGATATATATTGATTTACAAGCATTTCTGCTTCTTTGACTATATAGTCTTTTTCTTTTACTTTCTTTTTGCTTTTATCATTTTTAGCTCCTTCTATTTTTTGAATTTTTTGTATATTTTTTATTTTACTTCCTTGTTTTAGTATTATTATTGCTTCTTCTACAATATTAGAAGGAAAATTTTTTAATACAAGCATGTTTTTTAAATTACTAGTTTCCACAGCTACCTCCTTATATTATGTATTTGTTTATATTTTTTCCATATTTTTAGAGGTTATACAATTTTATTTTAGATTTTTATTAGAATTTGGATTTATTATTTGGAATTATTATTATATTAAAATTATTATCGTTTTGGTATTTATTTATTATATCCTCAGAAAAACTAGCTAATTCGTCTTGGATTACTATACTTGTATATTTTTCTTGTTTTAGATTCTCTATTATACTATCTATTTGCTCTGGTTCTCGAACTTCTATAACATTCATTCCTATTTTTTTTAACATGTTAAAAGAATCTTTGTCTTTATAGTATTTTAAAAATGAAATTTTCATATATATCACCTTTTATAGTATGAGCAGAATATTTAAAAATATGCATAAAGGGATTAAGGACCGTCCCTCAATCCCCAAATTCTATTGAGCACATTTTTTGCAAGGTGTAAGTCCTGAAGATATTGCACTATTTAATGTGGTTGCATATGAATTTTTTCCTCCACAATCCGGGTCAAAATGATACCTTTTTCCTGTAGGAGTTCTATAAACTGTTCTACTATTATCTTTTGTTGTTTGTTGCGTAGTAATTTCCGATTTATTTGTTATAGCTGGCTTGCTTGGATTTTTTTCAGTTTCTTTTTCAGTAGTTGACGACTTTACATTATCTTTCTTAGTATTTTCATTTGATACTATTTTTTGTGTATCACTTTCTATTTTATTTTCTGTTTGAGTATTATTTGTATTAAAATCATTTGCTTCACTTGCTATTTTATTTGCATTTGTATTATCTCTATTTTCTAAATTCTCATTAGAAATACTATTTGTAGAATTTGTGTTAGCTATAATATTTGAATTTGATATTAGTAAATTAGTATTAGTTACAACATTTGAATCTGTAACTAATGAATTAGCATTAGTTATAGTATTTAAATCTGATATTAATGAATTAGTAGTAATTACAGTATTTGAATTTGGTATCAGTGAAAATGTAAGAATAAATAAAATTATTGGTGCAACTATTTGTATTCCTTTATTGTTAATACAATTTAATAATTTATATATATTTGGAAAAAAGCTAACCCCCAAAATTATCATTACTAATCCACATAAAAAAGCATCTCCTGATGAAATCCCGCCAATACCACCTAATATAAATATTATACCAATTACATATCTAATTATATCTGATTTTTTCATCTTCTTAGTTTGATTATCTTCAGCACTATTTTTAGACATGTCTATTTTCTCATGTTCTTTATATAGATTTTCTACATGAGTTTTTTCCTTTTTCTTAGCTTTATTATTACTAACCTTAATAATGTCATTTATTCCAAATGTAGTTTTATTATATATTTTGTTATATATGGCTTTTTTGGGATTTTTAATAATTCCCATACCTTTTTTTCCATATAAAGGATTAATAGCTTTCTTTAACATCCTTTTTGCTTTTCCCGTGGTTCTTGCCTTAAAACTTTTCTTTAAATTAGGTTTTCTCATTCCAAATTTCATTGTATATTCCCCTTTTATTACTATTTTTTTGAAATATTATATTACATTTTTTGTCAATTTTCAACATTATTAAATTACGATATAGTGTTGAGCTATTTCTAAAAATTGTTAAAAAAATTCATTTACAAAATGGAAAAACTACGTATAATAAGTATAGAAAATGAGAAACCACTTTGTGGTTGCCGAAAGTTTGATTAATAACCATCCCTCGTCAAAGCAGAATGGTTATTTTTTATTGCCTATGTAGTAAATACAAGATGATGAATACTAAGGCAAAATTTATGATAGTTACACCTACTAATCCAAAGA
>CAJFJM010000102.1 GCA_904384245.1 uncultured Clostridia bacterium | reverse complement strand
TGCCTCCGCGGCGAGCGGAACTCAAGATTGTACATATGGTGAAATATTCGCTAATAAAATAAAGTTATTTTTTAGTGAAATATTCAAAAATTATTGACACGTTTTATTCAAAAAATTTAATAGCCTCAATTTTCATCTTTATAATAGTTCTTAGATTGTAATAATAAATCTTTTAAAGAATTTTCTTAAATATTAGTTTTAAATTATATTCCCATAAAATTATAAAACTATGTATTTTAAATAATTCTAGAATTTCGAAGAAGTAATTTATGAATTGTTTTAGGTTAATCACATTCTTCTATTGTTCTAACTTAAGAATATCCATAGACATTCCAATTACACTGAAATTTATATAATAAGCAATATCGGAAAGCTTCATTTCAAAAATCAGGATGTGAAATACCTTTTCTTTTTACAAAAAATTACATTTTTATTCAAAAATTGATTGACCATAAAACTTATTTATGGTATATTATGTGCAAAGGGATTGCAAATTAATTACATTAAGGAGGTAAACATGAAATCTACTGGTATAGTTAGAAGAGTTGATGAATTAGGAAGAGTAGTTATTCCTATAGAAATCAGAAATAAGTTTGAAATAGCAGAAAAAGACCCTATTGAAATATATGTTGAAGGTTCTTCTATTATTTTAAAAAAATTTGAACCTAATTGTGTTTTCTGCGGAAGCACAAAAGATTTAGTTGAATATAAAGATAAGTTAGTTTGTTCAAAATGTGCTGAAAATCTTAATCAACTAAAGGATAAAGCAGAATAATTTTTTATTATATTTTTTATTATGCAACAAAAAAAGTATTCATAAAAATGGATTGTAATTTATGAATACTTTTTTGTTATTTATGTCTATTATATTTTTTTATTTATTTTATTATTACACTTCACTACCTTTTTTAGAAAAATCTATAAAAAGAAGTTGTTATATGAATTTTTTATTTTTAATTTTTATATAAATTTCTGATATATTTCATTTTTAGGCAAATTTCTATCTTTTGCAATTTTTTTAATTATTTCTTTTTTTTCAAATCCTTTTTCTTCATAATAATTATAATGTTCTTCTAGTGTTAAATTTGCAAGTATTTCTTCATTTGTTTTGACTTTAGCTTGATTTTTTTCTATTATTAAAACCATTTCTCCTTTTACTTCTTGAAAAGTTTCTAATAATTCTTTTGCTGTTCCTCTTACAAATTCTTCGTGTATTTTTGTTAATTCTCTTGCTATTGTAATTTTTCTATTTTCTAAAATATTTGACAAGTCTTTTAATGTTTCTTTTAACTTATGTGGTGCTTCATATATTATGATAGTTTCTTGAGAATTTTTTATTTTTTCTAATTCCTCTTTTCTTATTTTTTTATTTATTGATAAAAATCCTAAAAATAAAAATTTCTTTGTATCAAGCCCTGAACATATTAAAGCATTTACTATTGCACATGCTCCTGGAATTGGAACAATTTTTATTTTTTCTTCTATACATTTACAAATAATTTCTTCACCTGGGTCACATATTCCTGGTGTTCCTGCATCTGAAACTAGTGCTATATTTTCTCCATTTTTTAATTTTTCTAGTAAAATATCTGACTTAGTTTCTTCATTATGTCTATGATAACTAATTAGTGGTTTAGATATTTCTAGATGATTTAATAATTTTAATGTATGTCTTGTATCTTCTGCTGCAATACAATCTACTTCTTTTAAAATATTTATTGCTCTTATTGTAATATCTTCTAAATTTCCTATTGGTGTTGCTACTATATATAAAATACCTTTTTCTTTCAAATTAGATTCTTTCAAATTTTTTCTTCCTTCCTTTTGACTTTTTTATTAAAATTTTTATAAAATTTTTTAAATTTCTAATTTTTTAATTATTTTTTTTAATTTTTTATTTTTTATTATTTATTTTTTTATTATTTATTTTTAATTATTTATTTTTTTATTATTTATTTTTTTATTATTTATTTTTTTATTATTTATTTTTAATTATTTATTTTTTAATTATTTATTTTTAATTATTTATTTTTAATTATTTATTTTTTTATTATTTATTTTTAGTTATTTATTTTTAATTATTTATTTTTTAATTATTTATTTTTAGTTATTTATTTTTTAATTATTTATTTTTAGTTATTTATTTTTTAATTATTTTTTTAAAATTATTTTTTTTAAAATTATTTTTTTTATTATTTACTATTTATTTTTTTATCGTTTATTATTTAATTTTTTTTAATTATATCTAATATCTAAAAAATCATATTAGATTTATTATAAATCCTCAAAATTTCTTCTGTATATCCCCCCTCATCATTATAAATATATAAATTAGGTTCTACTTTTAAAAAAGATTTTCCATTTTTTATACCTTTTATTAAAATCAATTTTGGCATTTTATTTTTTTTTGAATAAACAAACCTAAGCACTTTTGGTTCAATTTTATATTTTCTCATTAAAAACATTATATCTGTCAATCTTTCTGGATGATGAACCATATAAAATTCACCTTTGTCTTTTAATAAATCAAATGATATTTTTATAAAATCCTCTAAATTTGCTAAAATTTCATGTCTTGAAATTTCTTTTTGCATATTTAAATTTTTTATTCCTGTATTTTCTTTTTTATATGGTGGATTAGTAACTATTGCATCAAAAGTATTTTTTTCAAAATTATTATTTAAATCTTTAATATTACTACAAATTATTTTAAATTTATCTTCTAAATTATTCATTTTGATAGTTCTTTTTGCCATATCACATACTTCTTCTTGCACTTCTACTCCAATAATTTCTTTTAAATTTGTTTTTGCACATAATAAAAGTGAAATTATTCCTGTTCCTGTTCCCAAATCTAATACTTTAGCTTGATTTTTTATTTTTTTTGCAAAATCAGATAATAATACACTATCAATTCCAAAACAAAACCAATTATTATTTTGAATTATTTTAAGTCCATTTATTTCTAAATCATCTATTCTTTCATTTTCTTTTAAATAACACATGTAAATTTTTCACCTTTTTAAAACTAATATTTAAGATTTACATATTATATAATAAAAGTTTCAAAAAATCAACTGAAAGGGGGCTTTTAAATGCCTAAGGAACTACCAGGAAAAGTAAATCATAAGAATAAAAAAAATAAAAAATTTGATTTTCTTTTATACAAAAACAATACTATTAAATCTTTAAATGAAGTAGAATGTTTTTTAAGAAATATCAAAAATTTATCAAATTATATAAAACTGTATAAAATTTTAAAATAAAATTCAAAATATTACTATATTTTTAAGTTTACTAACATTTATTTATAGAATATAAAAAGGTAGCGAAGCTACATTAGCATGGCTCACGCGGGTCTTTTTAAAGGAGACTTTTCTTGTTATATACGGAAAAATCCATATAGGGTAAAGATAAAAGTCGATTTTTCCTATATAATAAGAAAAGCTTATTATGTATTTTTTATTAAAACATAATAAGCTTTTTTTATATATTTCCTATTTTTATTATTCAATTTTAATTATTATATACTTCCATTTTTACTTCTTTTCCTTTAAATGCATACACCATTTTTGTTATATTTCTATAGCCTTTTTCTCTTAAATTAGTTTCATATCCTTTTTCTTCTATTTGTTTTTTAGCATTTTTTATTGTGTCTTCTATTGTTTTTTCTTCCATATCATCTAGTACTTTAAATTCCATTATAAAGCTATTTCCGTTCTTGTCTTTCGGTTCTAACATTATATCATATCTTCCATATCCTGATTCTCTGTTTGAATTTACATAGTATGTGTCTTTTAGTCCTACTAACATTCCTAGTACAAATGCATGATAAAAGTTTTCTGCTGTATTTTCTCCTACATCCATATAACTAAACATTTCTTTTACTAGTACTCTAAATTTTCTCTCAAATTCATCTAAATTTAGTGTTACTAAATCTTTTAATATACTTTTTAAGTCATTTCCCATTACTTTATTTCTGAACCAGTCATTTATTATTTGCTGAAATAGTAGTTTTATTTCATAATTTGGTAATTTTACTTTATAAATATGTTCTGCTAGGTTTACTACCTCTGTTACTTTTAAATATCCTGTTCCTAGCATTAACCCCCATATATTATCT
>CAJFJM010000101.1 GCA_904384245.1 uncultured Clostridia bacterium | reverse complement strand
TAACTCGCTATTTGCAACATATTAAGAGTTTTTAGTATTTATTAAGATTTATTTTTAATTTGCTAATGTTCTATGCCAATGGTTTCATTGTTGGGAATAATAGTACATCTCTTATTGATGCTTCATCTGTTAAAAGCATAATAAGTCTGTCTATTCCTATTCCTAGTCCTCCTGTTGGTGGTAATCCTATTTCTAGTGCTTGTATATAGTCTTCGTCCATCATTCCTGCTTCTTCGTCTCCTGCTTCTCTTGCTTCTACTTGCTTTTTAAATCTTTCATATTGATCTATTGGGTCATTTAATTCTGAGAATGCATTTCCGTATTCTCTTCCTCCAATAAATACTTCAAATCTTTCTGTTAGTCTTTTATCTTTTACAGATTTTTTTGCAAGTGGTGATATTTCTACAGGATAGTCATATATAAATGTTGGTTGTATCAATGTTTTTTCTACATATTCGTCAAAGAATAGGCTTATTACATCTCCTCTTGTTTCTTTTGTTTTGTCTGGGATTTCTATTCCTTTTTCTTTGGCTAATTTTAATGCTTCTTCATCACTGTTTATTTCATTAAAATCTATTCCTGTTACTTCTTTTATTGAGTCTATCATTGATATTCTTTTCCATCCAGGTGTTAAATCTATTTCTTGCCCTTGATAAGTTACTTTTGTTGTTCCTAATACTTCTTGGGCTGTTCTTGAGAATATTTCTTCTGTTATATCCATCATATCGTGATAATCTTGATATGCTGCATATAGTTCTAGTTCTGTGAATTCTGGATTATGTCTTATGTCCATTCCTTCATTTCTGAATACTCTTCCTATTTCATATACTTTATCAAATCCACCTACTATTAGTCTTTTTAAGTTTAACTCTAATGCTATTCTTAAATACATATTGATATCTAATGAATTGTGGTGTGTTATAAATGGTCTTGCTGTTGCTCCTCCTGATATTGTATTTAATATTGGTGTTTCTACTTCTAGATATCCTTTTTCATCTAAGATTTTTCTTATTTCTTTGATTATTCTACTTCTTAGCTCAAATGATCTTTTTACTTCTGGATTTACTATTAAATCTGTATATCTTTGTCTATATCTTAAATCTGGGTCTTTTAATCCATGGAATTTTTCTGGAAGTGGTCTTAATGATTTTGTAAGTAATGTTACTTCTTTTGCATGTACTGATATTTCTTCAGTTCTTGTTTTAAATACAAAACCTGTTATTCCTATGATATCTCCTATATCATAAGTTTTGAATGCTTTATATGCTTCTTCTCCTAAGTCATTTATACTTACATAACTTTGTATTTTTTCGTCGCAGTCTTGTATTGTACAAAATGATGCTTTTCCCATAATTCTTTTTGCTATTATTCTTCCTGCTACTGTTACATCTTTTTGTTCAAATTTTTCATAGTTTGATTTTATTTCTCCTGCTGTGTTTGTTCTATTGAATTTTGTTATTTCAAATGGGTCTTTTCCTTGTTCTTGTAATTCTTTTAATTTATCTCTTCTTATTTGCATTAAGTGGTTTATATCTAATTCTTGCTCTTGTGTGTTTTGATTATTGTTTTGGTTTTCTTGCATTATTATCTCTCCTTATCTTTTTTGTATATTATATAGTAATTTTGTTAAAAAGTAAAGGAAACTACTGGATTTTTTCTAATAGTTCCCTTTATTTATTATTATATTTTCATTTCTTTTTGATTATTTTGATTTTGTTCTGCTTTTTCTGCTTCGTCTGTTTCGTTTGTTTCGTCTGTTTCGTTTGCTCCCTGAGAGAAAAATATTTTTGATACGGTTTTTATGTCCAAATCAAAAATTTCAGTAATTAGTATTACTTCACTTACATAAAACTCTACTTCTCCTTTGAGCTTTTTATTTAATTCTTCTTCTGACATGTCTAGTTTTTTTGCTAATTCTTCTTTATTTATATTACTTTTTTCTATTAATTCTTGTACTTTTTTTCCTACTATTTTTGGCTCCATATTTTTACCTCGTTTCCTGTTTGGAAACATTTTACAATATCTTTATATTTTTGTCAATAGGTAGTTCTAGGTGCTGTTTGCGGTTGTTTTGTGCTGTTTTTGGGGATATATGAGGCTCTTTGTGAATAAAAAATAACAGATAATTTCTTATCTGCTATTTTTTATTACTTTGTGATAAAATTTTTGAAAAGTCTATTGAAAAAAGTTACTTATTTCTGTGTGTGGAACTAAACTATTTTTTATCTTTTAAATATTTTTTTATTGTATCAATTACTTCATTGTGTACTTTTCCATTACTAATAACTGCACCATTTATACTTTCGTCATATTTTTGCTCATTTCCAAATAGGTCTGTAACTGTTCCTCCTGCTTCTTCTACTATAACTTTAACTGCTGCAATATCACAATTTTTATGTTTTGTGCCTGGAAAAATTGCAAGACTAAAGTCACCAGATGCAATGCACATACATGCCCTAATAATACTTCCTAGACCAACAAAATATGTTTTAGTTTCTAACTCTTGCAATACTTTAGATATATTATAATCTGCTCCTACCCATGAGTCATAGTGACATACAGTTTTCATATCTTCTAATGCATAATCATTTACCATTATTCTTTCTCCATTTTTATATGCGCCCTTCCCTTTTATAGCAGTATATAAACTATTTGTAAATGGGTCAAATACTACTCCAACCATAGATTGTCCTTTAATTACTAAAGCTAGTGAAAATACTGCTACTGGAATATGTCTAGCATACATTGCAGTTCCATCGACTGGATCACATACCCATACATAGTCACTCTTTCCAAATTGTTCTTCTTCTCCATCTACTGAGTGCAAAGGATATTTTTCTTTAACTTGTTTAATTAAATATGAATTTATTTCTGTATCTGCAAGAGTTACAATTGTTTTATCGCCTTTATAATTTGCTCCATTGTTTTGTTTGAAATATTTAAGCATTATTTCTCCTGAATGTTTTGCAATATCTTTCGCAAATTCTAAATATTCCTCTAATTCATTATCCATAATAATGCTCCTTTCTTAATCATAACAGATTATAAAATTTTTAAATATTATATTCTTTCAATGTTATTGGTTTCATATTTATTAAAATATTTTCATTTGTATTAAAATTTCATTTTCATTATTAATTATAACTACTATAGCAACTGATATATATAACTATTAAATTATCCTTTTTACCTAATATTAATTTATTAAATTTTATATCCTATCTCACTATGTATCTCCTTATGACAATTTGAACATACTAAAATACATTTTAGTGCTTCTTGCTTATATTCTTTCCATGACATTGTATTTCCAGACCCTAATTTAAACTCTTTTTCATTTGGGTTTTCATGATGAAATTCTAATTTTTATCATTTATTTTCACATCCTTTTTGACATTATATATGATTTATTATTTAAAAACTAGCGAACAAACAAAAAAATAACAGATAATTTCTTATCTGCTATTTTTGGCTCCTCTTGTTGGACTCGAACCAACGACCTATCGGTTACTGCACTACACTAATTTTCACTAGCATTATATATTTTTATATAATTTGTAGTCTGGACTTTCTCTTTACCATATCTTTCGACTTAGGTAGGTGGTGTAAAGTCTCTACACATAGCTTTCGCCTTGCTCGGTATTGTCGTCAACATTACTTGTTACGAGTTTCACCGACTTAGCCACCTTTTTCATCTATAAGTTTCCCTATAGAGCTGCTAACTTCTTGGTCTTACGACCTGCTCGACAGCCGAGCGCTCTACCAACTGAGCTAAAGAGGAATATATATAAAATCTGGCAACAACCTATTTTCCCAGCAGGGTAACCCGCAAGTATCTTCGGCACATTTAGGCTTGACTTCTGTGTTCGGAATGGGAACAGGTATTTCCCTAAGTGTCATCATCACCAGAAAATTATTGACTTTTTAATGTTCTTTTTGTTTTTCTTTTAAGTACTTTTGTATTATATATTATTATTATAAATTTTGCAAGTACTTTTTTGAAATTTTTGTTTTTTTTATGTTTTTTATGCTATCAATTATTTATATTATATATTATTATTTATTTATTATTCAAAAAATAATATATTATATAAATTTTCATGATTTTTTATTTAGCACACTCAAAAATACATAGATGAAAAATTGTTTTAGTTCTTCGATTAACTCGTACTACAAAAATGTTTTGTTTTTGTGGTTAAGCCCTCGATTTATTAGTATTGGTCAGCTTAATACATTACTGCACTTACACCTCCAACCTATCTACCACATAGTCTACGTGGAATCTT
>CAJFJM010000100.1 GCA_904384245.1 uncultured Clostridia bacterium | reverse complement strand
AAGGACCGTCCCTAAATCCCTTTTTGTCTAACAGTTGTTTTTTTGAAATTGATTTAACAATGCTCTACTAATAGGTCCAGCGACCAAAATATTTAGGAAAAATGCAGCACAGAAATTTCTAGGCCATCTTATAAAAAATTCGCTAAAAATTGTATTTGCATTATCTCCACCCAAAAATCCACCTACAATTGTCATAACTAATGACATTAAAGTTACAATAAAGAAACAATTGAATAAAATATATGCATTTTTGCTATCGTTTCTATCAACAAATTTTTCTAATAATTTATGATTTATCTTACCAATAACTAAATTTTCTAAAATAAAAGCTATTATAAAAGTTACAGGGAAAGCAATTAAATTAGTCTTAATAGAATTAAAATTAAATCCGCCTAAATGTATAGAAATATTTAAAAGCCCCATAAAAAATACCATAATAGCACAAATACATACACCAAAAATTATATTCTCTTTTTTATTTGTTGGCATCTTATTTTCCTCCTTCCGCAAAAAAATAAAAGTGCAACTTGAACTGGACTTACGCCTGTTAAAGCTACACGTTACACAAAATTTATTATAACATATTTCAAAAGTCAATGTAAGAGTTTTTATAAAATTTTTTTATTGTATAGGAAACAATAGTTACAATTCATGGCTAAAATAAACCGCCAGCCAAAAGAAAATCTACTTTTTATCTTTATCCTATATGGATTTTTCCGTATTTCTATGCTAATATATTTATGTAAAAAAGATAAAACAACATAAATGAGGGAAGAAAAATGAATTACAGAATAATAAATGGAGCAATAAGCTATGGAGCAGAAACAATATTAGAAGAAATAAATTTTGAAATAAAAGAAAAAGAAAAAATAGCAATAGTAGGAAGAAATGGAGCAGGAAAAACTTCGCTTTTAAAAGCAATTATAAATAATGAAATGCTAGAAGCGGGAATAGGCGAAGAAAAATTTGGTATATACAAACAAGGTTCTCCTCAAATAGGGTATCTAAAACAAATTGCATTTGAAGATACATCAAAAACAATGTTAGAAGAAATATTAAAAGTATATGAACCAATAATTAAATTAGAAGAAAAAATATCAAAATTAGAAGCAAAATTACAAGAAGAATCAAATGATGAACTAATAAAAAACTATACTGAAAGTTTAGATAGATACGAATTTGAAGGAGGATATACATACAAAAAAGAATATGAAACAGCCATCAAAAAATTTGGATTTTCAAAGCAAGATGAAGGTAAAAGAATAGAAGAATTTTCAGGAGGACAAAGAACAAAAATAGCATTTCTAAAATTATTATTAAGCAAACCAGACATATTGTTATTAGATGAGCCAACAAATCATTTAGATATAACAGCAATAGAATGGCTAGAAAAATATCTAAAAAATTATCCAAAAGCAGTAGTTATAGTATCACATGATAGAATGTTCTTAGATAGAATTGTTGACAAAGTCTATGAGATAGAATATGGAACAATTACTGAATATAAAGGAAATTATACATCATTTGAAAATCAAAAAAGAATTAATTACGAAAAACAACTAAAAGATTATGAATATCAACAAGCGGAGATAAAAAGGCTTCAAGCAATAGCAGATAGATTTAGATATAAACCTACAAAAGCAAAAATGGCATTATCTAAATTAAAAAAGATTGAGCAAATGACAATTATAGAAGAGCCAAATAAATATGACTTAAAAAACTTTCATAGCAATTTTAATATAGAACAAGAAAGTGGAAAAATGGTAGTTACAGCAAAAGAACTACAAATAGGATATGATAAACCAATAGCAAATATATCTTTTTCGTTATATAGAGGGCAAAAACTTGCAATAATTGGTGAAAATGGAATTGGTAAATCTACATTATTAAAAACACTAGAAAATATTATTCCAAAACAAAATGGCAAACTTGAGTTTGGACACAATGTAAAAATAGGATATTTTGACCAACAAATGAAATTTAAAGATGAAGAAAAGACAGTATTTGATGAAATTAGTGAAGCTTTTCCAGAACTTACAACAACACAAATAAGAACATTATTAGGTACTTTTCTATTTACTGGAGAAGATGTATTCAAAAAAATTAAAGTACTTTCAGGGGGAGAAAAATCAAGATTACAATTATGCAAAATATTTAAAAAAGGTCCAAACCTTTTACTATTAGATGAGCCAACAAACCATATGGATATTATAGGGAAAGAAAGCCTTGAAAATATTTTAAAAGAATATAAAGGAACTTTGATATTTGTTTCTCATGATAGATATTTTGTAAATAAAATAGCTGATTGTATTTTGGAATTTGAAAAAGTTGCAGATGAAATAAGTCAAGATGATAAAAATAGAAAAGAAAAAATCAAATATGAAAAAATTAAAGTAACATTTTTTAATGGAAACTATGAAGAATATGAAAGAAAAAAATATGAAGAAGATTCACAAGAAAAACAAGAAAATCTAAAAAGTGAAAATAAATATAAAAACGAAAATATTGTAATGTCTCAAAAATATAAAAAAATAGATATTGGAGATAATCAATTAAACAATATAAGTAAAAATGCAAATAAAAGCCAAGAAAATATTATAAATAAAAATACAAATAAAAATCAATATTTAATAAATAAAGAGAAAAACAAACTAAAGAATAAAATAGAAAAAATCGAAAAAGAAATAGAAGAAAAGGAAAACAACATAGATTTAATAAAAGAAAAAATGACAGATAAAAATATATCAACAGATTATATAAAATTAAGTGAATTAGAAGAAGAAATTAAACAGATAGAAGATGAAATAAATAAAAAAATGGAACAATGGGAAGAATTATCAAACAAATATAGCGAATTAGACACATAATTCCTGTCATGGCAAAAATAAACCTCACAAAAGAAGTTATAATATAATTTTTTGGAATTTTTTTTGTGATTGAAATAATTGTAGTCCTTCTTAAGATAAAATATAAGATAAAATAAATGAAGAAACGCAAATGATGTAGTGAGAGACTCATTTGTTTTATCTTCTGAAGGACTAAAGTATTTAGTGAAACCGAAAAATTTCAAAAAATGTATTATAACTTCTTTTTGGCTTCTCTACTTAAGTTTTTAAGCTGAAACGAACTATTCATAACTTTCTATAAATATAGCCTTTGCAAGATAAGATGTAACTTCATTTATATCATACCATCCAGAGCTTTTACTATCATTTTCTAATCCATTTGGGTTTGACACATAAACCATATTATTCCCATCCGAAGCAAGTAAAACCATATAATGAGAAGCGGTTGTCCAACGATTATCATTTGGCTTATTCCAAACACAAACAATCACAGGTCTATTTGTATTTAAATGTTCTATAATATAATTATTTGATAAATGTTCACTATCATAATAAAAATCAGAATTTTCTATTTTAAAAGTATTTTTAAGTTCACTAGAAAAATTTTCATAATCCATTACAGGATAATATTTCTTACGTAAATCCTCTGGAGTATAATTTTTATTATATCCACTCAATACAATAGACATTACTGTAATTCCACAACCATTCTTAGCCATAGTATCTCCCCAATAATATTTAGCACTCTAAGAAGAATTACCATTTTGTTTATATTCTTTATAAGTCTTTTTATATGGAGAGCCAGTAGTAAAAGTAGTAAAATATCCATCTTTATTTTTAACTTTTTCTTGACCAACTCCATTATAGTTTGAGTTATTATCTTGTTTTACAATATCATAATCAGAATTATTGTTTGATTTAATATTACTAGTTACAATATTATTATATAAATTAAAATTAGATTCTTTTATTAAATAAAAAATGCAAATTAAGAATATTATAAAAATTATAACTTTCTTAATATTTAATTTTTTTCTCTTTTTAGTCTTTATTGTTTTCATTAGTTTTTAACCTCCCAATAAATAAAGTAAAAAATAAATAATTGTACAAATTAAAACAAAATTTAAAGAATTTTAATTTATCAAAAGTATATACCAATATAATAAAAAGAGTTTTAACAAAAACTTAACAATTTCTTAACATTTTCTTACATCTATCAATTATCATGATTTACAACAGTATTTTTGGAAGGCAATTTATTCAAACCGCAAATTATAACATAAAACAAGAACAAAATATCTAGGGAAATTTCATCGATTATTATAATTATGCAATAATCAATAAAATTTCCCTGAAAATATCTTACAAATATAGATAGTTTTTATTTTTTGTGATATTATAATTGCATAATAATTAAATAAGGAGGAATGTAGTTTGAAAGAAAAATTTATAAAAATAAAACCAAAATAATAGAAAAAGGGCATAGTTCCCCCTTACCCCCAGAAATTTAATTATATAACGGGAGTAGA
>CAJFJM010000099.1 GCA_904384245.1 uncultured Clostridia bacterium | reverse complement strand
CCACCTTCCTATTTTGTCTATATTTTCTATTTTTATACATCTAGGGTGAAATATTCGTTTCTAAACTTTTAAGGTGATTTTATCATAAATTAAATACAGGCTACAAATTAGATACTTGAATTTACACAAAAAATATGTTATAGTTGTTTACGAATAGGAGGACGTTATATGAGTAGAAGAGCTAGAGGAGCCAGAGGAAATAGAGGAAAAAGATATGACACAGAACCTAAATTAAATATGAAAAAAGTATTTGCTGTAATAATAGCAATTGTAGTTATAATAATGTTCATATTTGTTATAAGAGGAATTATTATAAATGCAGGGAATAGTGATAATATAAGCAGTTTAAGCTATTTTGTATCATTCCAAGATAATAAATGGGGTGTTATAGACTCAAATGGTAATGATATAATAGTACCATCATATCAAGAAATGATGATAATACCTAATGAGAAAAAAGACGTATTTTTATGTACATATGATGTAAATTATGAAACAGGTGAATATAAAACAAAAGTATTAAACAAAGAGAATAAAGAAATATTTACAGATTATGAACAAGTAGAAGCAATACAAAATATGGATTCAAACAATCAATTATGGTATGAAGAAAATGTCTTAAGAATAAAAAAAGATGGCAAATACGGAATAATGAATTTAGACGGTAAAGTAGTAGTAGAGCCACAATATGATGAAATAGTAGCAGTAAGTGGAATAAAAAATGCATACAAAGTAAAAAAAGATAATTTATATGGTATTGTAGATGTGGCAGGAACTCAAATATTAAATGTTAATTATAGTGATATAACCAATTTAGGAAAAGACAATAAATCAGGATATATAGTAAAAGATCAAAATGGTAAATTTGGAATAGTAGATTATTCTGCAAACCAAGTTTTAGAATGTAAATATGATAGTATAGAAAAAGTATATGGAAATGATTTATATGTTGTGACAGAAAACGGAGCTAAAAAATTAGTAGATAAATCAGGTAGTGACATTTTAACAACAGGATTTGATGATATAACATCAATATTAAAAAATAAAGATAATGGAGTTATATTCAAATTAAATCAAAAATATGGAGTAATGAATTTATCAGGAACAGTTGTAATATCACCAGACTATGATGACTTAGCAGAAGCAAAAACAGGAATTTTAATTGCAAAAAAAGAAGGCAAATACGGAGTGATAGACATATCAAACGCGGAAAAAATACCATTTAATTATCAAAAAATTACATATAATGAAGGAGCAGATATATATATTGCAGACGATGAAAATTTCAATACTACAATATATAACAACAACTATGAAGCAAAAGTCACAGGAATATTAACAGACATAGACACAGAAAAAGGATATATAACAATTGTAGTAGGAGACCAAACAAGATATTATAACTTTAGATTTGAAGAAAAGACAGACAAAGAAGTATTAACAACAAACACATTATATTTAAGCAAAAAAGATGACAAATATGGATTTGTAGACAAAGATGGAAATGTAGTCGTAGACTACATATATGATGACGCAACAGAACAAAACGAATATGGATATGCAGGAATAAAAAAAGACGGAAAATGGGGAAGTATAGACAGCAAAGGAGCTGTTGTACAAGAACCTATCTATAATCTAGATGACTACTTACTAGTTGATTTCATAGGAAGATGGCATTTAGCAAAAGATTTAAATGCAAATTATTACAATAAAGATTAAGTGGTTAATTAGAGATATATCTTAATGGACAATTTTGGTCGATTTTGTAGTTAATTTGTGACAGATAAAACTAGATCATTTAAATTATTTTATACAAATTCACGTATATAAGAAATAAATAAAACAGAAAAAAATAATTAAAAACAAAAAATAGATAAAAAGGTGAGGATTTAATGGAACTAAAGACAAAGTATCAATACACATATTTTATATACCCATTTGTTGTAAAAGAAAACAAATATCAAAAATATTTACTAAAAATATTAAAAGATGAAAGATTTAACTTAAAAAAATTCGAAAAACAAAAAGACATAAAAATGTATCAATATTTTTCTCCAAAACTAGGACAGTTATTGTTTTCTGGATTTTCAGCATCTAGCAAAAATGACACAAAGCAAAATGATTTACCAATAGAAACACTAAGTGCGTTACTTGCAAAAAATCCATGTACAATTTTTGAATATAAATTAAAAAAAGACGTACAGGGTAAAACAGAAGAATCAGGAATATTTTTTAAAATAAGAAAAATTGAGTTGATATGTTTTAAAAATGGAATATGTTTTTTAACATTAAAAACAAATATAGAAGACAGTAATTTATTTTCAGATGTCTTAAATTTTAATTATAAATTTAGAGATATACAATTAAGCAAAGATTTATTAAATAATTTTGACAAGATACATATCCAAACAGATATATTCGAAGATATGAATAAATTAACCGAATTTATTGAAGATATTACAGGTTCAAAGTTTGAAAGTTTAAAATTAGATATTGACACAGAAAGATTTTTAACATATTCATATGTATGTATAGATCAACAAGCATGGGGAGAACAAAAAAAGTTTCATGACATAGAATATCAATTTATAAAATTTTCTAACTTTTTACCAGCAGATGATATAGTATCTTATGAAAATAAAAAAGCAATAACTTTTTCACAATGGAAATATGCAAGAATAGGAATCTCAAAACAAGGGATTACACTATTTACATCTGATGCAGAAATGAATAATTATACAATTTTACCAGATGAATTTGAAAATCAATATTTATATACATATATTTTAAATTTATATAAAATGTTATCACTAAAGAAATTATCAGCAAATTTTCAAAAATCAGAACAAGTAAAAAAAGTAAGAAAGCAATTTATAGAATTCACAAAAAAAGTATGGATACAAGATATTACAAATGATGAAATAGGGGCATATTTCAATTATAATATATCAAAAGTATTAAGATTAGATAGACTATATAATGAAGTAAAAAATCAATTTGATGTAATATATAAAGAATTCAACATAGAAAAAAATCATAAAATATTAAAATATATTTTAATATCAATGTTAATTTTAATAATATTTACAGTATTAAATTACATAGAGTTAATCAAATAAGATTTAATCTAAGTATATAAAATATAAGTATAGAATATAAAAAAACAAAAAAACAAATGTAAATTAAATAAACATAAATTATAGAAATTATAAATTTTAGATATAATAAAATACTAGATTTTGACTATATTATATGAAGGGAATTGGTGGAAAGTGAAAATAAAATGTGGTACAGATATAATAGAAATAGACAGAATAAAAGATTCAATAGATAATATAGGAAATAGTTTTGTAAACAGAGTATACACAGAAAATGAAATAAAATATTGTGAAAGCAAAAAAAAGCAAAAATATCAACACTATGCAGCAAGATTTGCAGCAAAAGAAGCAGTATTTAAAGCAATATCAACACTATTACAAGATAAATATTCAATCTGTTGGAAAGACATAGAAGTATTAAATGATTCACAAGGAAAACCAATTGTAAATTTAAGCGGAGTAAACTCAAAAAATATAGAGCAAATTGACTTAAGTATATCACACTGTAAATCATATGCAACAGCAAATGTTGTAGTTGTTTTAAAATGATAGGGATTGAGGGACGGTCCTTAAAATCCCTTCTAGAAGGGATTTTAANNNNGATTGAGGGACGGTCCTTAAAATCCCTTCTAGAAGGGATTTTAAGGACCGTCCCTCAATCCCTGTTTTTTGGAGGTAGTTATGGAATTTTTTGACAATCATGCTCATCTTGATGATGAACGTTTTGATACAGATAGAGAAGAAATTATAAAACAAATTTGTAATTCAGGGATAGCTGGTTTTATATCTGCCGGATATAGTTTAGAAGGTACCAAAAAGGCATTAGAACTTGCACACAAATATTCATTTATTTATACAACAGCAGGGATTTCTCCAAATGATATTCCACAATCAGAGGAAGAACTGTGGAAAAATATCCAGGAAATAGATGATATTATAAACAAAGAAGTTAATTTTAAAAAAATAAAAGAAGAAGAAAAAGAACTAAGTAAATTAAAACAAGCTATAATAGATGTAGAAAAATTAAAAATAAAACAAAATAATAATATTTCGAAAAATTCATCAAAAATAGTAGCAGTTGGAGAAATAGGATTAGATTATTACTGGGAAAAAGACGATAAAATGCGAGAATTACAACAAAAAGCCTTTATAAAGCAAATTGAAATAGCAAATAAATATAAATTGCCAATAGTTATACATACAAGAGATGCTATAATGGATACCCTAAAAATCTTAAAAGAACATGAAGTATTAAAAAAAGGTGTTTTTCATTGTTGCCCACAAAACAGAGAATTGATAAAAGAAGCACTAAAACTTGGATATTATATTTCATTTGCAGGACCAATAACTTTTAAAAACTCAAAAAATGCAGATGAAATGATAAATTTAGTTCCAAATGATAGGCTTTTAATAGAAACAGATAGTCCATATTTAGCACCAGAACCTGTTAGAGGAACAAGGAATACGCCAATAAATGTAAAATATATTGCACAGAAAATAGCTAAGGTAAAAAATATTTCAATAGAGGAAGTGGCTAATTTAACAAGAAATAATGTATTAAAAATTTATGGAATTTGATAAAAATCTATTTTCTTTTTAAGGACGGTCCCCAAAATCCCTCCTAGGAGGGATTTTAAGGACCGTCCCTTAATCCCTGTTTTAATATCTGATACTTCTTAAAGCAGCAATTCTATCTTCTGTACTAGGGTGTGTAGACCAGATACTAGATTTTTTTCTTTTACCTTTATCTCCATCTTTTCTAAATGGATTTACAATATACATATTAGCTGTTGCTGAATTGGCAGTTTCTAATTCATTAGGGTCACTTTCAAGTTTTTGTAGTGCAGAAATTAAGCCATCAGGATTACGAGTTAACTCTACAGCTGTTGAATCTGCTAAAAATTCCCTTTTTCTTGATAATGCAAGTTGCATTAAAGTTCCAAAGATAGGTGATAATATAAGTAAAACTAATCCAATAAGCATTAAAATTCCATTACCTTTATTATCACTATCATTATCTCTTAATCCACCCCAGAATACAATTCTAGAAATTGTATCAGCAAGCATAACAATAAATCCAACAAAAATTGAAACTACTGTACTTAAAAGAATATCATAATTTTTAATATGACTTACTTCATGAGCAAGAACACCTTCTAATTCATAATAGTCTAATTTTTCAAGTAAACCAGTAGTAACACAAACTACAGCATGTTCAGGATTTCTACCTGTTGCAAAAGCATTTGCCTGTGGATCTTCTACAACATACAAATCAGGTTTTTTAGGAAGTCCAGCTGTAATCATAAGTGAATCTAAAATATTAACTAACTGTAAATTTTCTTCTTTTGTAGCAGGTCTAGCTCTGCAAGATGCTAGAACAATTTTATCACTATAATAATAAGAACCCCAAGCAGTTGCAATTGAAAATATAAGAGCAATAACAATAGAAAAACTGCCTAATCTAAATGCATGACAGATATAATAAACAATTAAAGTTATAGCAATAATAAAAATTCCAATGATAATTCCAGATTCTATTTTATTTTTTTTAGTATTTCTAAACATAATTTAATCCTTTCATATCTTTTATTATGCATTTTTTCCAAAATCTACTTTTACATTTTTTCTAGCCTCAGCATTTTCTGTTTCAAATAAATCACGAGGTGTAAAATGAAAAATATTTGCAATTATATTAGATGGAAATACTAATAATTTTTCATTATACATTGTTGCTGTATCATTGTAAAATTGTCTAGAAAAAGATATTTTATTTTCTGTATTTCTTAATTCTTCAGATAATTGCATAAAATTTTGGTTAGCCTTTAAATCTGGATAACTTTCAGAAACGGCCATAATAGTTTTTAAAGCATTAGATAATTCACCATCTAATGAAGCTTTTTCAGAAACACTCTTAGAATTTGCCCAAGAAGTTCTCAAAGAAGCAATTTTTTCAAAAGTTTCAGATTCGTGTGTCATATATCCTTTTACAGTTTCTACAAAATTAGGAATTAAATCAAATCTTCTTTGTAATTGAACATCAATTTGACTCCAAGCATTATCTACTTTAATTTTGGCAGAAACTAAACTATTGTACATAAAAATTACAGCTAATATAATGACAACTATAATCCCTACAATAATCCAAACCATAATTATAATCCTCCTTTTAATTATATTATATACAAAAATATGATAACATATTAAAAATATTTATACAATGATTTTGTGAATTTTAAGTGAAAAAATTGTAATTATTTGTCATAATTTATTTAAGGTTAAAATAAACCTGGCTACAAACATTTTAAGCATACAAAAATAAAAAAATATAAAAAAATTTAAAATATGGAATAAATCAACATTTATAAGAATATACTATATTAAGAAGCCACATATTTCAAGGCTTGTCCAAAATTTGACAAAATGTGAAAAATATAGTATAATGAAAAAGTGTTACCAAAGGAGGTAAGAAATTTTTATGAAAAGAGAAGAAAAAGCTTCATTTTCAATAATAAAAATTATATGTGTGAGCATTATCTTAGTTTTGATATCAGGAATAGGTGTAATGGCAGTAAGTGACAATTTAAAAGATATCACAATAGTTTTACAAAACGGATATGAAATGACAGCATTTACATCAAAATCAACTGTATCAGAAATCTTAGATGAAAATAATATAGTATTAAACGAAAATCAAAAGACAATACCAGATTTAACATCACAAGTTGAAGCTGGGGATGTTATAAAGATTACAGATAAATCATATAATGAAGTGCAAATAGCAAAAGTATCAGAAGAAGGAGTACAAACATCACTAGAACAATTATTACAAAGCTATGCACCAATCACAGAAAAAATAATAACAGAACAAGTTTCAATACCATTTGAAACAATTACAAAAAATACAGCAGGAACAACAACAGACACAACAAGTAAAGTATTACAAGAAGGAAAAGTAGGTATTAAAGAGGTAACATATAAAGTAAAATACCAAAATGATGTAGAAATAGAAAGAATTACATTATCAGAAACTGTTATTCAAGAACCAGTTAACAAAATAGTTCAAGTTAATAAAAAGGTAACATCAAGAGGATCATCAACATCAAGAACATCATTACCAAGCACAACAGCAAGTACAAGTGGACAAATTTATAAAATAACAGCATATTGTCCATGTAGCAAATGTTGTGGTAAATCTAATGGTATAACAGCATCAGGAACAAAAGCCACAGCAGGAAGAACAGTTGCAGCATCAAGTAATTTTGCATTAGGAACAAAATTAAATATAAATGGTCACATATATACAGTAGAAGATAGAGGCGGAGCAATTAACGGTAATAAAATAGATATCTTTGTAAACTCACATTCAGAAGCATTAGCATGGGGAGTAAGATATTTACCAGTTAGTGTAGCAAATTAGTAAAAAGAGGGATTTTGGGATTAACCCAAACCCTCTTTTAGTCGTTTTAGTAAAGTTTAGTTTAAAATTATTATAAAATAATTCTAATTATAATAATTATTATTGAATGTACTTTTATTATAATTATAATAAAAGTACATTCAATATTGTTACAGGCTCAATACGTCTTTTGTTTGCACTTACTTGAAAACAAAAAACATCTATGCTAAAATAAAAACATAACCTGAGTTACAATTAAAATGAATATAACAATAAAAAAATGAAAAAGTAAGGAAGGAGAAATGGCAAAAGATTATTTAAGCCATAAATAAAGAATGAAAAAAATAGGAATAGGAGAAAGTGATTTTAAAGGGTTAAGAGTAAGAGATAATTATTATATAGATAAAACCATGTATATAAAAGACATAATGGACAATGAATCAAGAGTAATACTAGTAACACGTCCAAGAAGATTTGGAAAAACGCTAAACATGAGTATGTTAAAATATTATTTTGATCGCACAAAAAAAGACAGCAAAGAATTATTTCAAGGTTTAAAAATATTAGAGCAAGAAGAAAAATACACATCAAAATTAGGATACTATCCTGTAATTTATG
>CAJFJM010000098.1 GCA_904384245.1 uncultured Clostridia bacterium | reverse complement strand
TCTTAATCTTTTATATCGAGCCAACATTTCTGTTTGTGTATATGAAAAGATATGTCCAATATGAATTTTACCATTAACTGTTGGTGGTGGAGTATCTATAGAAAATACTTCCTTTCCATTTCTTTTAAATTCATATATTTTATTATCTTTCCAATAATCTATCCATTTTTGCTCCTTTTCTGCTGCATTATATTTTTTATCTAACATACTACATTCTCCTCTCAAATTTCATTAATATAATTAATTATCAATTCAGGCAACCTCTCTATTTTCAAGCATTTCGCTAGATTGTGTACCAAATGGTGTAATCTTTACACATCCTGTTCCAAATTCTTTTTCTACAAATTCATCTGCAATTATTGGTATTTCTTTATTCATTATTGGTAATATACATGTTTTGCCTACTAAGTCTTTATATCTTTCATCATCTGGGTGTACTGCTACTGCAGTATCTCCTAACATTGTTTCTGGCCTTGTTGTTGCAACTATTATATATTTGTCTGTTCCTTTTACTTGATATCTTATATGCCATAAATGTGAAGCTTCGTCTTCATATTCTACTTCTGCATCTGATATTGTTGTATGGCATGATGGACACCAATTTATCATTTTTTTGCCTTTATATATCAGACCTTTATTGTATAATTCTATAAATTGTTCTAATACCGCTTCTGATAGTCCTTCATCTAATGTAAATCTATTTCTTTCCCAGTCACAAGAACATCCTAATCTTTTTTGTTGTTCTTGTATTGTTCCACCATATTCTTTTGTCCATTTCCATGCTCTTTCTAAAAATTCTTCTCTTGTTATATCTTTTTTTGTTAGTCCTTCTTCTTTTTGCATTTTTTCTACTACTTTTACTTCTGTTGCTATTGCTGCATGGTCAGAACCTGGTAGCCATAAAGTATTATATCCTTGCATTCTTTTAAATCGTATTAAAACATCTTGTATTGTGTCATCTAATGCATGTCCCATGTGTAGTTTTCCTGTTACATTTGGTGGTGGCATCATTATGCAATAACTTTGTTTTGTTTTGTCCATACTTGGTTTAAAATATCCTTTTTCTTCCCATTCTTTGTATAACCCTTGCTCAAAGTCGTTTGGATTATATTTTTCTGTTAGTTTTTCGCTCATATAAATCCCTCCATTTATATATTATTTTTTGTGGTAAATCCTAAAAGCCCTTATGTTAGTATTAACATAAGGGCAAATTTATTCGCGGTACCACCTTATTTATTTTTATTTATAAGATTTTATTTTTTATGCTTTTATCTTATATAACAAAAACATCTCATTAGTTTTTAACGCTACTTAGGCGGATAATCTTACTTTTTATTATTTTCAGATTGTCAACGAAAAAGCTACATTCAATATACCTATGTTTAAGAAGCTTACAGCCTGTGACTTCTTTTCTCTTTAAATTAGTGTATATTTACTCCTCTTTTTCTTTGTCTTTTTCTTTATTTGAATTTTGTTATTATTTATTATGTCATATTTTTTTACTTTTTGCAAGTATTTATTGAAATTTTGTTATATCTGATATGCTAGCTGCAAAATATGGTTTTTCTTTATCATTTTCTTTTAGAAAAATTACAAATTCATCATCAAAGTTAAACTTTCTTTCTTCTATTTCATCTGTTGCTATTGCCATTTCTTTGGTCATTATACCTGCTTCACTTTTTATTTTTCCGCCTTCTTTGTCTAATTCAAATTGTATTGTTTGTAGTGCTTTTTCTATTATATAGACATCTCCATTTGCAAATGAGAATTCTTTTTGTTCAAGTTCTGTGAATTCTGTTTTTTGTTTGAAATCTATATTTGGTATTTTTAGTTCGTCTTTTTCTGTGAATTTTTTTATTCCTTCATAATTTTCTGAGTTTGTATTTATATTGTTATATTTTTCTTGAAATGTGTTTCCTTCTTCACCTCTTGCTAGGATAATTTCATCATTTTGCTTTGTTTTTAGTTTTACTGCAAATTGACTTGGTGAATTATAGTATAAAACTTCTACTTGGCTTCTTAGCTCTTCTTCTGCATCTTTTTCTAAACCAAAGTAGTTAACATCTGAATATTTACCATTTGCAAATTCTCCATCTTCTAATTCTTTAAAAGCTACTGGGAATTCGAATTCTTTTTTTAGCATACAATATAGAAAATAGTCTTTTGGGTTATTGCTTCCCCAGCTGAAGTCATCTAAAATCTCACTTTCTTCATTGAATTTTTCTTTTATAGCTTTTTCTATTTGTTCTTTTAATTCTAATGTTGGATTTCCATATACTTTATAATATGAATTTTCTGATATGTCTTCTGTTTTGAATGTTTCTTTGTTTAAATTTTTTACTACTTGTAAATCTGGTTCTTGCATAAATATTATGTCTTGTTTTGCTAAGTCATTTTTTAAATCATTCCATATTAGTTGAAATGTACCACACCATGCTGTGTCTTGTCCTACATTATCTTCTAATGTTAATGCAAAGTTTATTTCTGCACTTGTTTCTGTTTCTTCGTTTTTTTGATTTTCGTTATCTTTTTTATTTTCTGTGGTAACTTTATAGTCTCTACCCCATGTGCTAAATAATACTGGTTTGTTTTCTTCCATTCTCTTGTGGTCTATGAAATATAATGCTCCAAATATTAGTATTGCAATAATTATTATGGTTATTATGATTATTCCTATTTTTTTCTTCATAATTTTTTCACCTTCCCTTTCTATTATTTAGACAATTTATTTTTTAATTTTAGTTGGTTTTTTATAAAATTTATTAAAAAATAATTGATTTTCATTTTTTTGTGCTTTTATGTAGTTTATTGTTTCGTTTTTTGTGACTGTGTATAGTTAGCTAGCTTCTCCTTCTGTTGGTATTTTTTCTTTTGGCATGTTATATATTTTTATGAATACATTTTGAGATATGTCTTCTGCTTGTTCTTTGTTTTTTATTATGCAGAATGATATTTTATATACTAGATTGTAATAGTTTTTGTAGAATTCTTCGAAATTTTGGTTGCTTTGTTTTAGGTTTGTGAATATTGTATGTAGTTTTTCTTTGTTTATTTGGTTCATTTTATTCCCCTTTTTCTATTTTCTTGAATATTGGTGTCTTTTTTGTTTACCAACATAATACTTCTTTCTTTGTATGATTTATATCATATTTATTTTAAATTTACTATAGTTATATTATTTATTTTTCTAAAAAAGTAACAAAGTTGCTATTTGCATGGCTTATGTTGGTCTTTTTATACGGAAATTTTCTTGTGTATATGTAAAAATACTCATATCATAAATTAAGTTGATTTTCCTTTGCAACAAAAAATAGTGTATAATATAGCGGATTTTTAAAATATACTATATTATGCACTATTAATCTTTTCATGATTTAAGCATTTTTATTGGATTTATTTTTTATTTTATAAACTTTAATATTCATTTCAAATTTAATTATTATCTTTTTTCGTTTTACAATCAATTTTAAAATGTTGTACTTAGTCTAACAAATTTTTTTGAACTCATATTCATACTTCCTGTAGCTTTCAAGAGAAAATCAATATACCATACAAAATTTGGTATATATACATTATATGAAGATGACCAATAGTTTGAATTTAACCCTTTTGTATCATAGCTATCTTCATCAATTTTTAATTCTCCCGCAAATGCTTTCCACTCATCTATTGAAGGTATAAACCATCCTTCCTTTATATGTCCCCATAAATCATTAACTTCATCTTTATTATTATCATTATTCCATAGATTTTTCATTTTTTCTGTATTTGATTTTCCTTTTCCAAATTCACTTTCTGTTTCTAGATTTGTTAAATTTTCGTTGTTTGAATACCAACTATATTGTTGTCCTCCATCTATATCAGCTAATTCCATTACATAAAATCTATCTGCTCCATTGCTACCTTCTAAAGGTGCTATTACTCCTTTTATCCCAAAACCACTTTCATCAGCATGATTTTCCTCTTTTATATAATAATCTTTTAAATTTGCTGTATCCTCAGTTGTAATCGTATAAGTTCCAATACTACCCTCTTGAACTGTATTACCAATTGCTAAGTCTGCATATATTATTCCATCAATTTCTCCATCTCCTTCTAAATCTGCATAATACCCCACATATGGTTCGGTTTTTGAAATAAGTGTTTTAGTTTCTTCTGCAACTGTTCCATTCCAGATATCTCTTACTGGTATTTGGTAGCCATCTTGTGTTGTTAATGTTCTGTCTAATATATTTTCTTCATTGCTTAGTGTTCCATATTTTGGTGTTAGTATTTGTTCTAATTCTTCTGCTGTTGGACTTTCTCCCATTTTTTCTGTTTGTTTTGATAATATGTCTACTCTTGCTTCTTCTATTACTTGTGCTTTTGCATTATCCTCTTTTGCTTTTGTTGCATTTGTTAGTATTCCATTTGGTCCACTTAGGGCTGCTATTGTTACTCCTACTATGAAAACCACAAATTCTTAGAAATATGAAAACACAATTAATAGACGATTTTACTTCATTTTTAAAAACGTCTCA
>CAJFJM010000097.1 GCA_904384245.1 uncultured Clostridia bacterium | reverse complement strand
ACTGGTTCCAATATTAGCAGTTGCTTCACTTAACATTTCGAAGAAAAATGAATCAACTGACCATGTACTATATAGCTTACTTTCATCAAATTTATCTTTAACTTCTTGATAATCATTGTCATTTACATGAATTTCTTTTAGGTCAAGAGATTTTGCAAGTTCATTAAATTTGTTTTCTTTTAAAAGTATATTATATTCTTTATTATTTTTAAATTGCTTTTTTACAATGTATTCAAGTCCTGCTTTTACAAAATGTGAAACTAATCCAGGATTATTCCCATGTTGTAACACTATAGGATATTTATTTACATTACTTTTTTGCTCTAATTGGTCACGCAGTTCATTTTTTTTCAAGTTTTCATCAAAAATATTATACCAATTATCACTCCAATCTGTTTCTCCTGTGTTTAAATACATTATATTTTTTTGGGCACACCATTCTATAAAATCTTTTGTGCCAACACTATCAGCAAAATCAATTAACAAATCTCCTTCATCTAGATATTTTGAAAATATTTTTTTAAAATTTTCTCTATTGATATCAGCTATAATGAAGTTTCCCATCTTTCCACCTAGTTCAAGAAAAAATGTGTATTCAAGTTTTTCTCTAGATATTACAAAATATTTATCTTTATCAAATTTTATTTCTTTGGAAACTTTCTCAAAAAAGCTTTTTCCTACTGCTCCAAAGCCAAATTGCACTATTTTATTTTTAAATTCAATCATTATCCTATATTTCTTCTTTCTCTAATCGTTCTTTTATTGTTTTTGTTAATTTAACTTTTTGGGGTAATGTGTATCCGTCTGTTATATAAATATCAATTTCTTTTTCTTGAAATTTTAAGAAAATCTTTTTTAAGTCTCGTTGGATTGTTTCTCCTACAACTATTATTTTTGTTATACCATTTTGTTTAAAATACTCAGCTGATGGAATATCTTGTTTATATAAATCCCAACTATTATCAAAAATTGATTCTTTTGCTCTATATCTATTAGTCCTATGGCTATCTAGTAAAAATACTGGATTTGCATCATTTTTTAGTTCTATATTTTTTAACTTTTGGCTACCATTTATCAGATAACTTTCAATTAAATAAGTATTTGTAGTAGCTTGTGAGCCTTGTTGTTCATCAGTTCCATTAAATACTGGAATTGGTCTATAACCAATATGCGCTAAGCCTATACCTAGTTCTATACTTTCTTTTCCTGGTAAATCAATAAATATAGCTGTATCTTGTTGATATTTTTTTAAAAACATTGCTTTTCTATCTAGAAAATTAGCAATAGGTTTTCTGTTATAAGTATCAATTGCAACAAACGGGACTGGTCTTACCCAGTCTATCCATTTTGCACCATTAGGTGCATATATTTTATATATTTCTTTTCCTTTCATTTTATTAGCCTCTATTTTTCAATTAACACTGGTATATCTTCTGCATATGAATCAATTCTTGGATATGGACTCATTCTTGCATAATATCCTGCATGTTCTCCTTCAATTGTATATGAACCAATGCAAATATGGTATTCTTTTCCGTTTTCACTTTTCAATGGTTTGCTTTGAAATCTTTTTTGTGCTAAATATTGCTTTGGATGTTTTTTTACGTCTTGTAAAATTTTTTCATATTCATCATCTTTGCATGCCTCTTTTATAGAGATTCTTTCTCCTACTCTACCATATACAGGTTTATAAATAAATCCTTCTTTTATATCTATGTCTTTTACTTCTATTGTTTCTGGTAGTAATTGTTTCCATGTTTTCATACTTATACCAGCTTTTTCTAAATCTTTCCATACAAATGGAAATCTTTTGCTTTGTGCATATATGCTGATAGGATGATTGCAGGACTTAGTTGTTGTGTTGAAGTATCCATCCCATCTGCGTGGTTTCATTTGGATAAGCCATTCTAATGGAGTAAATCTAAAAATTAAGTCTATACTTACTTGATTGTTATCCAAAATACAATATGCTCTTTTTTCTTTAAATCTAATATGATCTGCTGCTCCATAAATAATCTTATAGCCTTCTTTTTTAAGTCTATCTCCTAAATATTGCATAACTTGCCTGTCATCACTAAAACAAGTGCAATGTACCATCATAATAGTACCTTTTTTGTTTAATTTATTGTTTATTGCTTCTACCATTTTTTCGCCAAATGAATTATATTCTAATTCAAGTCTATCAATTGTTTTGCGTGCTATATCTGGTAAAAGTGAACTTTCTGCAAATCCTCCTGGGCAATCACTATTTACTTCTGTTACAACCCATTTATTATCTGTGCTTGGGTGAAAATCATATCTCATAAGTCTAATGTTTTGATTTTTATCATAGTTTTGCATATTAGGTATTTGTTCTAAAATCTTTTTAGGAAGTGCTAATTTTTTTGCAATTTTAATATTTTGGTTTAAATATTCTTCTGCCAATCTAGTTTCTTTATCGAGACTTTTTGTTAGCTTAATTATTTCTTCATTTTCTTTTTTTGTTAATATCAATACGTGTTTTGATAAAGTATTACTATCACAAAATTGTGGGTCCCATTTATAGCAATCAAACATGGCTTGAATTTTATATTCATAATATTTATCTTCAGGAATTTTGATTATTTTCATAACTACTCTCTTTCATATAATTTATCTTTCCTAATATTTTCTAAAAATACTTGATAATTTATATAAAATTACTAAATGTTTATAAGCTCTTAATATAAACTTTATTCTTCTCTAAGTTTCGCACCACATTTTTTATCTAAAATTTTTAATATACTATTCATCTTTTCATTTATTTGTTCAGATGTCATAGTTGTACCTTCATTAAGTACTTTAACTTTTAATGTGATTGATTTTTTACCTTCAGGAATTTGGTTTCCTCTATATTCATCAACAAATTCAACTTCTTTTACTTTAGAATTTATGCTTTCTTCAATTTCCTTCCATGTAACTTCTTCATTAACTAATATTGATAAATCTTTTTCTACTAATGGTAATTCTGGCAATCTTTCATATTTATTTGTTCTTGATGCATAAGGAACAAATTTATCAGCATTGATTTCAAATAAAGCTACATTAGTTCTTTTTATTTTTGAATCAGACATTGCTTTTACTGATAGTAATCCAAATGTTCCAATTATTTCATTATCTTTAGTTATATTTAAATATGCATTTATATCTGCCCAATAAGGTTTTTCTATTTTTTCTAATCTAATTTCTTCCATATGACAATATCTAGACATATTTTCAATTACGCCTTTTGCCTCAAAAAATATTTCTTTAGCATTTTTTCCTACTATAGAACCTGTTAAATAATTCTTTTGAATTGGTAATATTTCATCTTCTGAAGATGGCCTATAATCACCTTTTTCATAAACTTCTTCATAATCAAATAATCTAAATTCATCATAATATCTTAGGTTTTTAGATATTGCTTCTATCATTCCAGGTATTAAAGAACTTCTTAAATATGCTAAATCTGGTGCTGGTGGAGTTGCTAGTTTTAAAGATTTATTCATATCTACTCCTGCAACTTGAATGTATTTTTCTTCAATCCATGGATATGTATAAATTTCATAGAATCCACATCTTTCTGCTAAATATTCTTTTATTCTTCTTTCAAGTAAAACATCATTTTGTCTTATAGAATGTTCAAATGTTATTGTAATTGGTTTTGCTTCAAAACTGTTAAAACTTAGAATTCTTGCAATATCTCCCATTACATCATCTTTGATTGTTACATCTCCTGTTGATCTCCATGTTGGAACTATTACTTCATATTCTCCATTATTATATGATATTTCATATCCAAGAGATTTTAGAATTTGTTCAATCTTTTCTTGTGGTATTTTTTTACCTAATCTTGTATCTAAAAATTTTTCACTTATTTTTATTTTATTATTTTTAGTTTTATTAGGATATACATCTGTATATTTAATTATTTTACTTTCTGGGAATATCTTTTTGATTAATTCTAATGCTAAATTTAATCCATCATCTACTCTTTGTGTATCCATTCCTTTTTCATATCTCATAGAGCTCTCTGTTTTTTCGGCAAATCTTTTTCCTGTTTTTCTAATTGTATCTGCAGAGAAGTTTGCAATTTCTAAGACAATACCTTTTGTGTCAGGTAAGATAGAGTCTTTTTTTCCTCCTCTTATACCTGCTAATGCCATTGCATCACTTTCATCACATATAACTAAATCATCTGTTGTAAGTTTAATTGAATTATTGTCAAGTAATAATAATTCTTCATTTTCTTTAGCATTTCTTACTATTATTTTTTCTCCGCTAACATGTGTTTTATCAAAAGCATGTAATGGCTCTCCTACTGCCATCATTACATAATTTGTAATATCAACAATAGCATTTATTGGTCTTTGTCCTGTTTTTGATAATAATGATTGCATCCATATTGGAGATTGTTTTTCATATATTCCATCTATTTCTACTGCTACATATCTATTGCATTTTTCTGTGTCTTTTATTTGGACATTATATTCTGGTAAGTTTTTATCTAATTCATATTTTGGTAGT
>CAJFJM010000096.1 GCA_904384245.1 uncultured Clostridia bacterium | reverse complement strand
TCATGTACTTTGAACCATGCTATTCTGAATGCATTTGTTACATATGCTGCTGCATGGGCTTTTGGGAACATGTATTTTATTTTTTCACATGATTTTATATACCAATCTGGTACATCATGTTCTTTCATTAGTGCTACATATTCTGCCCATTTCGCTGGGTCTTTTAGTGCTTTTCCTTTACGTACTGTTTCCATTATTTTGAAGGCTGAGTTTGGTGGCAAACCTTGTTTTATTAAGTATATCATTATGTCGTCACGACAACAAATTGCCTCTGTTAGTGTTACTGTTCCTTGTTCTATTAAAGTTTGAGCATTTCCTAGCCATACGTCAGTTCCATGTGATAGCCCTGATATACGTATTAGTTCGTCAAATGTTGTTGGTCTTGTGTCTACCAACATTCCTCTTACGAATTTTGTTCCAAATTCTGGTATTCCATAACTTCCAACTTCTGAGCCTATTTGTTTTGGTGTTACTCCTAGTGCTTCTGTTGAACTGAATATTGACATTGTTTCTTTGTCATCTAGTGGTACTTTTGTCGGGTCTATTCCTGTTATGTCTTGTAACATTCTTATTACTGTTGGATCGTCATGTCCTAGTATGTCTAGTTTTAAAAGGTTTGCATCTATTGAGTGATAATCAAAATGTGTTGTTATTATATCTGAGTTCGGATCATCTGCTGGATGTTGTACAGGGCAGAACTCGTATATTTCTCTTCCTTTTGGTACTACTATTATTCCTCCCGGATGTTGTCCTGTTGTTCTTTTTATTCCTGTACATCCTTGTGATAATCTTTTTATTTCTGCTTGATTTATTGGTATATGTCTTTCTTCATAGTAATTTTTTACATATCCATATGCTGTTTTATCTGCTACTGTTCCTATTGTTCCTGCTTTAAATGTTGTTCCTTTTCCAAATATTACTTCTGTATATTTATGTGCTTTTGCTTGATATTCTCCTGAGAAGTTTAAGTCTATATCTGGTTCTTTGTCTCCATTAAACCCTAGGAATGTTTCAAATGGTATGTCCATTCCATCTTTATCTAGTTTGTGCCCACATTTTGGACAATTTTTATCTGGTAAGTCAAATCCATTTTTTACTCCATAATCTGTAAAGTCTGAATATTTGCAGTTTGGACATCTATAATGTGCTGGAAGTGAGTTTACCTCTGTTATTCCTGTCATGTTTGCTACAAATGATGATCCTACGGAACCTCTAGAACCTACTATGTATCCGTCTTCATTTGATTTCCATACTAGTTTTTGTGCTATTATGTACATTACGGAAAATCCATTTTTTATGATTGAGTCTAGCTCTTTGTCTAGTCTTGTTTGTACTATTTCTGGAAGTGGGTCTCCATATAGTTCATGTGCTTTTCCATATGCTATGTCTTTTATTGTTTGTTCACATCCTGGTATATGTGGTGGACATTTTTCTGGTGATATTGGACTTATTCTTTCACACATATCTGATATTTTATTTGTGTTTGTTACTACTACTTCATATGCTTTTTCTTTTCCTAGATAACTAAATTCTTCTAGCATTTCTTCTGTTGTTCTTAAATATAATGGTGCTTGATTATCTGCATCATCATATTTTTGTCCCGCTTCTAATATACGTCTATATATTTCATCTTGTGGATCCATAAAATGAACATCACATGTTGCTACTACTGGTTTGTTTAATTTTTCTCCTAAAGCTACTATTTTTCTGTTTATATCTCTTAGGTCTTCTTCATCTCTAACTGTTCCATTTCTAATTAAGAATTCATTGTTTCCTGTTGGTTGTATTTCTAAGTAGTCATAGTCATTTGCTATATCTTCTATTTCTTCATCTGTTTTTCCTAGTTCTATTGCTTGATATAGTTCTCCTGCTTCACAGGCACTTCCGAAGTATTAGCCCTTCTGAATATTTTTTATATAGACTTTTTAGGATACGTGGTTTTCTGTAAAAATAATGTAAATGTGATAATGATACTAATTTATACAAATTCTTTAGTCCTACATAATTTTTAGCCAAAATTATTGCATGATATGTTTTTAATTTTTTGTATTCTTCTTTTTTAGCCTCTTCATCTGCTGCTACATGGTCAATATCTTCTACTATTTTTGCTCCTTTTTCTTTTAACATTTTTATCATTACATTAAATACTTTTACAGTTGTATCTACATCATCTAATGCACGGTGTGCTACTTCTACTTTTATTCCTAGATTTTCTGCAATTTTTCCTAATTTATATTTTTTATAATCTGGGAATAAATCTTTTGCTAAACTTAATGTATCTAAATATGTATAATCAAATTTGTATCCTAGAAATTTAGCATTTTGCTTTAAAAATCCTACATCAAAATTTGCATTATGTGCTACTATAACTGTTTCTTTGTCATCTCCTAAAAATTCTAATATTTTTGGAAATACTTTTTCTATTGTCTCTGCGTCTGCAACCATTTCATCTGTTATATTTGTTACTTCTGTTACTCTTTCTGGTATATGTTTTTCTGGATTTACAAATGTACTAAATTCATCTATTACTTCTCCATTTTTTACTTTCATTATACCTACTTCTGTTATTTTTTCTGTTGTTGCAGAAAATCCTGTTGTTTCTAAGTCTAGTACACAATATGTCGTATCTATACTTTGCCCTTTTCCATTATATACTGATTTTGTATTGTCTGGTGCTAAATATGCTTCTACTCCATATATTACCTTCATATCTGGATTATTTACACCTAATAACTTATGTGCTTCTGGAAAAGCTTGTACTACTCCATGGTCTGTTATTGCAATTGACTTCATTCCCCATTTCATTGCTCTTTTTATTAGGTCTGTTGCTGATGTCATTGCATCCATTTGACTCATTTTTGTATGCATATGTAATTCTACTCTTTTAACTTCTGCGTTATCTTGTCTTACTTCTTTTTTTAGTCCTTCTGTTTCTATTATTGTATTTGCCATTATAGTTAACTCATTTGAAAAACTATCCATCTGAGCTGTTCCTGCAATTGTTAGACCTTTTGCATTTTTTATTCTTTTTATTACTTTTTTACTATTATTTTGATTTAAAAATGCCTTACATGTCATACTACTTGTTCCATCATATATATCAACACTAAGAATTGTTTTTCCTGATTTAGTTTCCTTTTCTTCCATATCAATAACTTCTCCACTTATTGAAACTTTTCCATCTTCTACTCCTAGTTCTGATATTTTTACTAATGGTTCTTTTATAACTGGTGTCATTCCAAGTATTAGTGGTGTATCTTCATCTTCTGTTGGTAATTCTGGAACATCTGTATTTTCTAATTCTATTATTGTATTTGCAATTATAGTTACATCTCCTGCATATGTATCAAGGCCTGCTTTTCCAGTGACCTTTAATGCTTTTGATTGATTTATTTTTTCTTTTATTTCATTTCCTTCTGTTATATCTTTTGCAAATGATTTACAAGTTATTGTTCCTGTTCCATCATATATATCAAAAATTAGCATTCCTTTACCTGATTTTGTTTCTCTTGCTTCACAGGTTAAAACTCTACCCTCTATTGTAACTCTTCCATCATTTGCTGTTATTTCTTTTATTTTTATTTTCTTTTCCTTTGCTTTCGATGGTTTTCCCATTATGAAATTATTTTCATCTATTTCTACTGATATATTGTCTTGCATGTGTGGTTCTATACCTTCTGGCATACCTTCTGGCATTTCTCCTGGCATCGGAACATATCCATCTATATCATCTGGCATTTTATAATCTGGATCTTGATATTCTTCTATATGGTTATTTTTATTTTCTGAATGCACTACATTATTTGAAACATGCATACCATTTTCTTGCATCTTTTCCATTTCTTCTATTGCTTTTTCCTCAAGTTCTCTTGCTCTTTCTTCTGCTCTTTTTAATTCTAATTCATTTATATCTTCTTCCAATGTAATTTTATATTCTTTTCCATATAAATTTTTTAGAACTTTTTCTAATTCTTTATCTGTCTTTTTTGCACGTAGAAAATCTGCTCCTCTTATATGCATTTTTACTAATATCTCATCTTCTGTAACTTCTATATCACTTTTCATTAGTAATAATGGCTTTGCTAGTGGAAACTTGTGTGCCATATAGCATATAATATTTCTCCATTCTTCTTTTATTGGCTTTACTTTTACATCTTTGCTATATTTTATTACTAATTCTATGCTTTTAAATGAAAATCTTTCTATTAAGAATTTTTCAAAATACCAGATTTCTTTTATTTCTATATATTCATCAGATTTTATTATAATGCCTAATACATTTTTCTTTTTTATTAAATTTAAAGCTTGTATTTCAGCCTCTTTTATATTACTTCTTGTTTGATAATCACTAAATATTTCTTTTATATGTTTTTTTGGTTTTTGCTGTACCTCTTGGCTTTTTGTTTTTGTTTCTACTTTTAAATCAGACATTTTAATTACTTCCTTTTTATTTTTACTTGTCGTATTTTATCATATTTTGATTTATAATTAAAGCGAACAAATTGTAAATTATTATTCAATTACAATTTAAAACTTTATTTTTGTAGAGAAGCCTCAAAGAGAAGCTATAATATAGTTTTTAAAAATTTTTTGTGTGATTGGAATGCTTGTAGCCCTTCTTAAGATAGAATAAATGAGGAAGCGCGAAGGATGTAGCGAGAGGCTCGTTTGTTCTATCTTT
>CAJFJM010000095.1 GCA_904384245.1 uncultured Clostridia bacterium | reverse complement strand
CAGTAAAACATTTAGAAAAAGAATATAAAAAGAAAAGTAATAATTTAGACTTTGATTTTAACAATAGAAAAGACGAACTTGAGGAAGAATACAAAGAAAGATCTTTTGAATTGGAGCATAAATATCACAACAAAATTCACAAGTTAGAAAAAGAGAATAATCATTTACACAAAATAATAAATAAGTTTTGGGATACTCTAGAAAAATTCATTTCTTGGATTTGTAAAAAATTTGATATTGCTGAAGAAGACAATTTAGTTAGAGATTTTCAAAAGGAAACAAATACTTTTATAGATCCAGAAAAACAAATTAAACACGAAGAAAGAGAAAAAGAGTGGGATTTAGAAATGTAAAAAAATATATATAAACTAAGAGTTCCTTAATCATTGTCATCTAATTCGTTAAAAAGTTTGCTATCATAAAAGTCTTTTATAGTAATCCCGAAACCTATACAAATATAATAAATAGTTTCAGATGAGGGAGCTTTTTTTACAACTTTAAAAATACTTCTTATTGTAGATGGATTAATACCAGAAGCTATGGCTAATTGATTTATGTTCATATTATTTAATATACATAGTTCATTTATTCTTTGTCTTGTTGCTTCTAGTAAAGTCATATTTTTTCTCCTCTCACAAAATTTCAAAATCAGTATAGCAAAAATAAAGATAAAATATGCGTTAAAAATAACGCATAAAGATTGACTTTTTTATTTAATAATGGTATAAAAAATATAAATAAAAACATAGGAAAAGGGGAATAAAATGAACAATAAAATTGTCAATAAACAAATACCTATAAGCAAAATAGTGGATATTGCTAACTATTTTGAAGATTATAAAGATAGATATGATGAAATATTCAGAAAAGAAAAAGAGAGAAACAAAAATTTATCTTTTAGTGAAAAAAAGTTTGAATATGAAAATGGAAGTGCAGAAATACGATACACTATAACATTTTATAATGGTCAAAGCCTAACAGAATCAGACTATAATTGGTTTGTAGGAAATTTGAATAATCCAAGAGCAATAAAAGAAATTGAAATATATTTAAGGGTTGGTTTTTATACTAAAGGAGAAAATGAAGATTATAATAATCAATACAATAAAATATATTGTTCTGTAGATTTTAGAGATTTAGGAATGAATTTAAAACATTCAGATGTGGTAATAAATGTAGAAACAACAAATCAAGAAAGAGAATCAAATAATATTTATTCTACAATAATGAATACTCTTGAAGATACAGAAGATAGATATAACAAAACAATGAAACATAGAAAAATAAGAACACAATGTTTTACAATATCTATAGGAATAATTTTGTCATATATTTTATATATCATATTAAAAATAAATATAGATAAAATACCACCAATATTAGCAGAATATATGAACAATAAATATATTTTAATATTTGGACAATGGTTTGTTGCAATACTTTTAGGAAATGTATTTTCATATTGGTATATATTATCAATATATAAACCTTTATTACCATCAGCTAAATATGCAGGATATAATAGATCAACATATAAATCAAAATATACAGATGATATTGATGAATATTTGGAACATTCAGAAGTTCATTTTGGAAAGTTTTGGGATGCAGAAAAAAGAAGAAATAAAATTGAAAAGATATATAAGGTTACAAATAAAATTATATTAGTACAATTATTAATTAGTATTTTATTATTCTTTATATTAAAATAATAGGAGATAACAGAAGATGAGCAAATTTAACTTTGGAAATGGACAATATGTTGTTTATGCACGAAACGAACAAGAAGCAAGACAAGTAATAAGCCAAGAACTTCAAAGAGTGGATAGAATAAGAGAAAAAGTTGCTAGTTTATTAAGTGAAAATGGGATAGCAATGCAAAATTTTATGGAAAATGTATCGGAAGAAAACCTAAATATACATTTTAATGATGAGACATCTTTAATATACGATGATCCAGAAAATGCAACAACAAAAGGAGAAGTAAGGCAAAGAAATTTTGTAAATGGGAAATTTACTTATGATTTAGCATACCGATATCCAGATATTAATGGTCATAATGCAGATTTTAGATTAGCACACGAAATGGGTCATTTAGTTTTAAATCCAGCAAATGCTAAAAGGCAAACTTATGACAAGAATACTGATTCAAGACAAGTTTCTGGTTTAATTAGAAGAACAGAAGATGGCAAATTTTATGGACTTCAAGTGCAGGAAAATGCAATAAATTTAATTGCAGAGTTAGCAGTTAGAGGAGAACATCGTGCCGATGATATAATAACTGGAAAAGTAGATGTATCAGAATTTAATTTATATAAAAAAGCAGATGATTTAGTAAAATTACTTGCAGTTTCTATGAGAAATGATTTTGATAAAGAAATGAGTTTTGAACAACTAGTAGAGCAGAAAATTGACTCTTTTATAGAGCATTCGGATGGAACAAGAGAACCTGCAAATACCTTTTTTTATGGTGTATTAAACGATTCAAGTATAATAGAAAATGAATTTGATAAGTATATGGGAAAAGGTGCTTGGCGAGATTTAGATACATTTATTACTAATTTGCATAATCCTAATATTAGTAAAGAACAATTTAATATGGTATTTAAAGAAGCACAAGAAATGATTACTGAATTTGCCAATACAAGGTTTCAAGATAAATATAGAGAAACTGTGGTTAGAAATGGTGGATTTAATGTTCCTAATCTTGAAAATAAATTAGAAATAATAAAAGAAATGACTGGTATTGAAATTCAAAGAACAAGCAATAGAACAAGTGCAAGTCAGAAACAAAGTATTGAAATGCCAGAAGGTTATTCAATTAATGAATTTGGAGAGATAATAAGACCTACAAGAAATGAAGAAACACATCAATTTCAATCACAACAAACTCAGGAACAACCTCAATTACAAAAACAAGGATACACAAACACAAGATTTGGAGCAGTTATTAATTCTAATAGTTATTCAGAACACTTACAACCAATTTCACAACAAAATAAAAATAAATTATCACTAAAACAAAGAGTGGCACAATTTTTACAAAAAAATAATTTGTTTATGAATTTGTCTTTTGTCGATAAGTTTGTTCACAAACAATTAGATGTATTGCCAGAACCTACACAAGAAATAATAGAATCTAATACAACAAGAGAAAATAATACATCTACAACAAATAGAACAAGAGAAAGTTTTATAAATGAATTAACAAATTTTGGTGCATATAGGAATCTTCCTCCAATTCAAAGAATGTCTGATCCTAAAAAAATAGAAGAAATGAGAAAAAAGATGGAACAACAGACGCAGACAAATGATAATCAGGAAAGGTAAAAGGTAAAATATATGACTGATGAAGAATATAGAAAAGAACGATATTCAGATTTTATGATAAAATTATATAAAGGAGCAGTTATACCAAAAGAAGCACCTAATTATAATAAGAATAGAGTAGAAATTGAAATTTATAGTAGCAAACTTGATGAAATTAAAGAATCAAAAATACAAATTGGAGGAAAGGACTACACTATAAAAAGTCAAAATTTATTAAATAAAATTAAAGATTTTGTTAGCAAAAATTTAGATATCCTTATTAATTGGTCTATACATCAAAATAATTTTAATTTGAGTAACAATCTTTATGAAGGGGGAATGGGAAGAACAATTAGAATTAAGTATGGACAACTAACCATCAATGTGAATGGACAAGTTATGGATATTGGTGAATCATGTGATAAATTTATAAATGAAATAGTGTCATTAATAATTAACGAAGGAGACAAAACAGATGAAGATTATACAACTAATGCTATTATTAATGTAGAAGAAACGACATTAAGCGATGAAGAAAAAGAATTTGAAAAATATTGTAAATTGTATGAAGAAACATTTGGAAAGAAAGTATATATTGCAGAACCAAGTGTAACAAGAAAACAAACCATTGAAGCGATAAAAATATGTTTAAAAGAAAATAAAGATATGTTGGATGAGTTATTATATCTAAATACAGATAAATTTATTTATTAAATAAATTATTAAATTTATATAAAAAGAAAGAGGTGTTTAATTATGCAAATTGGTGAAAAGACAGTTATTACAAAGTCAGAATTACTAAATATGATAAAGGAAGGAATAAATCCTTTAGAACATATTAAAACAGAGAAAGATATTGATTTTGTGAGTAATTCAATTATTATCGAAGGTAATGATGAAGATTCATACTGGGAAGAAACAGCAGAAATACTTTTTAAATCAATTCTTTATTATGTTTTATTTACAGAAAATGAAGAAAAAACATTAAAAAGATGTAAAGAAATTGCTGAAATTGGTATGGAAGGAACTGAAGGAATAGAAAAAGTTAAAAATATTGTAGCAAAAGAAGAAAGAGCAGAAGTATTATTTAAACCAATTCAGATAGCTCCTGATAAAACTGCTAAAGAAGTTTTTAAAAAGTTAAATGAAAGGTTGTCAAAAATATAAATTGAAAAGAGGATACTACTATTAGATTTAAAAATAGTAGTATCTTCTTTTACTTGTTAGTTATAATCCACTCATAAACCTCATTTTCAGTTAGTTTGCCTTTTTTCATTTGGTTAATTCTTTCTTTAGCCTGTTTTTTCCAAGTTTCAAAATCTTGGGCAAGTTTTTGATTGTCTTTATTTTTTCTAACTTGCATAAATTTTTGTTGATATGTTCTTCTATATTCTCCCATAGCCTTATTTTGTTTTAATCTTTCTGTATAAGATTGAAAA
>CAJFJM010000094.1 GCA_904384245.1 uncultured Clostridia bacterium | reverse complement strand
TTTGCAAATAAATGTACAAATGAATATACTGCTGAGCAAGTAAAAAATATTGAGGAGGTACAAAAATGGTTGAAAGAACAATAAATAAAGATGTTTTAGATAGTATAAATAAATTTATAGAAGAAATAAAAAAGAAATATAATGTTACAACAATTATATTATTTGGTTCTTATGCAAAAGGAACAGAAAATGAAAATAGCGACATAGATATTGCTGTTGTTTCTGATGATTTTGATGATATTTATGATTGCATGGCAATTTTAATGGGTATGACTTGGGATATAGATGCTAGAATAGAACCACACCCAATAAAAAAGAAAGATTTTGACGAAGAATCTGATTATTTTATTAAAGAAGTAATTGATACAGGAATAAAAGTAGCTTAGATAATATTTAGTTAAAAAATATTATACATTAATTTTAACAGTTGATTGTCAAATTATTTTATTGAACAAAATATGGGAGGAACACTTTGCAAATTATACAATTTTTTCGCAAATAACCTCCCTAAACGCTCCAAATTAAAACAACTTACGAACTATAAGGTTTGTAGGTTGTTTTTTTTGTATATAAACTAAAAATAAAAAATATATAAATATTAATGAAACACTTGACAATTACGAACAAATGTTTTAAAATATATGTAGTTCAAAAAAGGATGTGAAATTATGGAAGAAAATAAATTATCAATTCAAAATGAAATATCTAATGGAGAAATAAAAAATTTAATATATAATATAAGAGGAAAACAAGTAATGCTAGATAGTGATGTAGCAATGCTATATCATTATCCTACTAAAAGAATAAATGAAACTGTAAATAGAAATAAACAAAGGTTTCCTGAAAATTTTTGCTTTCAATTAACGGTTGAGGAATATGAAGTTTTAAGGTGTAAAGATATCACCTTAAACAAAGTTAGTATACAAGAAAATTTTAATAATTTTTTAAGGTCGCAATTTGCGACCTTAAACGAAAACATAGGGAGAGGGAAACATCGTAAATATTTGCCTTATGTTTTTACGGAACAAGGTATAGCAATGTTATCAGGTTTATTAAAAAACGATATAGCAATTCAAGTTAGTATAAGAACAAGGTATAGCAATGTTATCAGGTTTATTAAAAAACGATATAGCAATTCAAGTTAGTATAAATATTATGAATGCTTTTGTTGAAATGAGAAAATTTTTAATGCTAAATGGACAAGTTTTTGAAAGATTAACAAGTATGAAATATAAATTATTAGAACATGATAAAAAATTTGATGAAGTTTTTAATCAATTACAATTTGAAGAAAATATTAAACAGAGGATATTTTTTGATGGTCAAATCTATGATGCCTATAGTATTATTATTGATATTATAAAAAAAGCAAATAAAAAAATACTAATTATAGACAATTATATTGATGACAGTGTATTAAAAATGCTCACTAAAAAGAAGAATAATGTAAAAGTAGTTATTTTAACATCTAACAAAAGTAATATTCAAAATATAGATATTCAAAAATTTAATAAAGAATATCCTATATTAAAAGTGGCTAAAACAAATAAGTTTCATGACAGGTTTATAGTAATAGATAATAAAGAAATGTATCATTTAGGAGCTTCAATCAAAGATTTAGGAAAAAGATGTTTTGGAATTAACAAAATAGAAGAGGAAGAGATTATAGAGAAAATAATTAATTTGTAAATACATAAAAAGACAATACTTTTTCTAAATTAAATTCAGGCATTGTCTTTAACTTTTCATTTTTTATTGTATAGGAAAAATCAACTTCTTTCTCGACCCTAATTGGATTTTTCCGTATACAACAAGAAAAGTGTCCTTTAAAAAGACCCGCGTGAGCTAATCTTATGTAGCTTTGCTACTTTTCTTATTTTATGCTATACTATTTTAACAGTTGATGAGTTAATTATTTTTTGAACAAAATCCATTTATATTTATAGCAATTTTAAATATTCAATAAATTACAAACAAAGTCCTCTATCCTTTATATCTTCAACGATAACATCCCCATCTTTAAGAGTTTTATAATAAACATGATGCTCACCCAAATATTTAACAACATCATTCATAAAACGAGACTCTGGATGAGAAGGAGTATCAAAATGAGGAACTGGCACAAAATCAATTAAACCAACACCATCCCAGATAATTTTACCATAATCATAAGGGTCAATATTAGGATCATCAACTAAATCAAGACCATGTAAATCTTTTGCAAGTACACAAATACCAGCACTAAAACCAGAATATAAATAATCAGGTTTTTCTGAAATACTTTTCAAATAATCATCAAAACCACTTAATTTCATAGCTCTACGCAAAGTAAAAGTATTACCACCTTGAACAAAAAAAGACTTATAATCTTTGATATCATTTTTTAAATCTTCAGGTTTAGAAAAATAATTTCTCAAATCAAGAATTTTAGGAGCAAAGCCAAGTTCAACTAAATCTTTATTTTTATCTTCAATACTATTAGACTTTCTTTCTCCATCAGGAAAAACATCAAGAGCATTAGGAATAACTAAAATATTATTATCATGAGTTAAAAGCCAATTTTTTAATACAGAAGTATCATTTCCTAAACGATATGATGATAAATATAATTTCATAAAAACACCTCCATGTAATTTAATATTATCATATTATTAAATATTTATCAAGATTAGTTAAAAAACTGAAAATATACTAATTTCAATGGTTTATCCGCCATGATTCTAAAAATCAGCAGAGTATTTTTTATTGTATAGGAATCGACTTTTATCTTGACCATATATAGATTTTTTTCATATATAACAAGAAAAGAGTCCTTAAAAAAGACCAACGTGACCTAGGATTATTCTTATATTAAAAAAATGGAGATTAGGTAAATTTCATTAAATGTTGCAGTATTATAATATTTAATGAAATTTCCCTGTATTTTTATAAAAAAAGGTTGATATTTTTAATAATTTAATATAAAATCTAAAAAGACTAAAAAAGGAGGAAACCAATGATAACATTACAAGATATTAAAGAAAATAAAGAATTGGAAGCTCTAATAAATGGAGCCCAACAATATCTTAATGAAATAGGCTATACAGAACATGGACACAGACATATTTCAATAGTATCAAAAAGAGCAGGAGACATCCTAGAAAAGCTAGGATATCCAGAAAGAACAATAGAACTAACAAGAATTGCAGGATACATGCATGATATAGGAAATTGTGTAAACAGAGTAGACCATGCACACACAGGAGCAATACTTGCAAATAATATACTAAAAGAAATGGGAATGTCAGTAGAAGAACGAACACAAATAATGATGGCAATAGGAAATCATGACGAAAAAACAGGAACAGCAGTAAATGACATATCGGCAGCTTTAATACTAGCAGATAAATCAGATGTACATAGAGATAGGGTAACAAATAAAAACTTATCAACATTTGATATACATGATAGAGTAAATTATGCAGTAACAGATTCAAATTTAAATTTAAATCCAGAAGATAGAAAAATAACATTAAAACTAAAAATAGATACAAAAATTTGTCCAGTATTAGATTATTTTGAAATATTTATGGATAGAACAATGATGAGCAAATATGCAGCAAAATATTTAAAAATATGGTATGAGCTAATAATAAATGATACAAAATTATTATAACAAGGAGAGAAGAATTATGAAAGAAGAAAAAGGAAAAACAAACTTAAAAAATGGAAAAAAAATAAAAATATTAGTATGTACTTTAGTAGTATTTTTAATAGCTACAATAGCAATTTTTGGAATTTACACAAAATATCAAAACAGAATGATAAACAATGTAAAAAGCTATTCATATGGAATGGATTTAAAAGGAGAAAGAACAATAATATTAACACCATCTACTGAAACAGAAACAAAAATAAAAGATGCAGAAGGAAATGAAGTAACAGATGCAGAAAATTTAACAGATGAAGAATTAACACAAAAAGGATACACTAAAGAAGAAGTAGCAGTAAACTCAGAATCAGCATTAACAAAAGAAAACTATGAAAAATCAAAAGAAATAATAGAAAAAAGATTAAAACAACTAGATGTAGAACAATACACAATAAATGTAAATGAAGAAAATGGACAAATTACAATAAACATACCAGAGGATAATAGAACAGATGACATAATAAATAATCTAATACCTGTAGGAAAATTTGAAATAATAGATTCAGAAACAAAAGAAGTATTAATGACAAATAATGATATAAAAGAAGCAAGAGTAATGTATGGACAATCTTCATCAGTACAAAATGGAACAAATGTATATCTAGACATTAAATTCAATAAAGAAGGAACACAAAAATTTGAAAATGTAACAAACACATATAAAACAGTAGAAGAAAGTAATACAACTAATACAACAAACACAACAAGTGACAACACAACAACTGATAATACAACAACAGAAAATAACACAAACGAAACAAATACAAGTACAGAAAATACAACAAACGAAACAGAAGGAAGCACATCAGAAGATACAACAAAAGAAGAAGAAACACAAAAAGAAATAATAATGCAAATAGATGGAGAACAAATGATGACAACAAGTTTTGACGAAGTAGTATCAACAGGAGAAATGTCACTAGTAGTAGGAACAGCAGCAACAGATGAAGAAACAATAAATGACCATGCACAAAATGCATTAAATATGGCAACACTTTTAAATAATGGAGAAATGCCAATAGAATATGAAGGAGTAAGCCAATATATATTATCAGACATAACAAAAACACAATTACACATTGTAGAAATAGCAATAATAGTAATAATAGCATTAGCACTTTTAAGACTTATAATAAAATATAAAACAAATGGATTCTTAGCAAGTATAGGATATATAGGATTAGCTGCAATACTAGCACTTATCATAAGATACACTAATGTAGTAATTGCAATAGAAGGAATATTTGCAATAGCAATTGTTCTAATAATAAATTATATATTCCAAAGTAAATTATTATCAAAACAAAAAAAATTAAAAGAAAATAACGAAAATGAAACTGTAAGAAAAGCAATGAAAGAAACATTTAAAGATTTCTTCATAAAAATGATACCAATTTGTATTATGGCTATAACATTCTGTTTTATAAAATGGATACCAATTAGTAGTTTTGGAATGATAATGTTCTGGGGACTATTACTAATTGCAGTATATAATCCAATAATTACACTTTATTTACTAAAAATAAATAACAAATAGGCTAAAAAAGGTAAAGAATAGCAAAATTATTTACCAAGATATATGTCTTAATGGAAAGGAATGATATAAGAAATGAACAATAAAAAAGTAAAAATAATAGCCATATTATCAATAATAATTATAATAGCTGGAATAATAATGATAATTACAAAAGGATATAATTTTGATTTAAAATATTCAGATGCAAATAGAATATTATTAGATATAGGAACAACATTTAATAACAAAGATATAAAATCAATAACAGATGAAGTATTAGGAAATCAAAAAGTGATGATACAAAAAGTAGAAGTATTTGAAGATGCAGTATCAATTACAGCAGAAGAAATAACAGAAGAACAAAAAACAAATTTAATAAACAAAATGAATGAAAAATATGGAACAACAACTAAAGCAGAAGATATAGAAATAACAACAATTGCACACACAAGAGGAAGAGATATAATAAAACCATATATAGTACCATTTTTAATAGCAACAATAATTATAGTGATATATATGATGATAAGATATTATAAATTAAATGCATTTAAAGTATTATTAAAAACAGTATGTATGGTTATATATACACAAATAATGCTATTTAGCATAATAGCAATAACAAGAATTCCAATTGGAAGATTAACAATACCAATGGTATTAACAGTATATATTTTGACATTAGTAGGATGTACTAGTAGATTTGAAAATAATTTAAAAAAAGTAGATGGAGCCAAAAACAGGGAATAGGGGGCTGACCTCAGAACAGGGAACAAGGGACGGTCCTTAAAATCCCTCCTACAAGGGAATATGGGGA
>CAJFJM010000093.1 GCA_904384245.1 uncultured Clostridia bacterium | reverse complement strand
AAGATTCCAACACCCAGTAGCAGGAACATACAAAAAAGAAAGAATAGAAGCAGGTAAAAAATACTTCTCAGTAGCATCAGGAGGAGGAACAGGAAGAACTTTACACCCAGACAACATGGCAGCAGGACCAGCATCATATGGAATGACAGACACAATGGGAAGAATGCACTCAGATGCACAATTTGCAGGTTCTTCATCAGTACCAGCACACGTAGAAATGATGGGACTAATAGGAATGGGAAATAACCCAATGGTAGGAGCATCAGTAGCAGTAGCAGTAGCAGTAGAAGAAGCAATGAAATAAAAAAAAGAAAAAAAGAACGTTAGGGACACGCCAAAACGTTCTTTTTTCGGATGTTAGGGACAGGCCATTTCATCCGAACCATAAGAAAAAATGAAAGTTAGGTGAACGTTGGGGACACGCCAAATCGTTCACATTATTGATTTTAAAGTCTTTAAAACATCCTCCAATACACTTTTTAAAATTAACAAAATGTATTAAAAATCTATTTATTGTAAAAAATAAATATGGTGATAAAATGAAAAAAAATAATAAATTAAAGTTATTAACAGTCTCTATTATAACAATAGTATCTTCATATACAGTAATAAGTAATAGAAAAAAAGAAGAAAAACTCTACAAATTAGCATATATAGACGAAGTTACAAAATTAGGAAATAAAAATTTCTTTATGCAAAAAGGAAAAGAATTTCTAGAAAATATAAAAAATAAAACTAATAATTATTTAATGGTCTTAGACATAGATAAATTCAAATCATTTAATAAAAGATATGGACATCAAAAAGGAAATGAACTTCTTTATACAATAGGACAAATATTAACAGAAATATTAAGTAAAGAAGCAATAATAGCAAGACTTGCAAACGATGCATTCGGAATAATATTTGAATCAAGAAATGATATAGAAAAAATATTAACAGAAATAGAAGAAAAAATATCAAAAATAAAAATAGAAAATAAAGAATATCAGATTTATATATCTTTAGGGGCATACAAAATAAAAGAAAATGAAAAAGAAATTGAAAAAATATTAGACAAAGCATTAATTGCACATGACAAGATAAAAGGAAATTACAACAAACAATACATGATATATAACGAAACACTAGAAAAAGAAATAGAAAAAGAACATAATATAGAATTAAATATGCAACAAGCATTAGAAAATGAAGAATTTGAAGTTTATTATCAACCAAAAATAAATGTAAAAACAAATAAAATAGAAGGAGCAGAAGCACTAGTAAGATGGAAAAAAGAAGACAAAATAATACCCCCAAGTGACTTTATCCCAATATTTGAAAAAAATCAATTTATAATTAAATTAGACACATATATTTTAAAAAAAGTATGCAAAGATTTAGAAGAATGGAAGAAAAAATATAAAAATATATCAATGCCATTAGTATCAGTAAATGTATCAAAAGAACATTTAACAAAAGAAAATTTTAAATCGGAATATGAAAGTATAGTAAAAAAGCGAGGAATAACTCCAAATGAAATAGAAATAGAAATAACAGAAACCGCAACAATAGAAAAAGATATAATATCAATGATAAAAGAAATAAAAGAGACAGGTTTTACTATATCAATAGATGATTTTGGAACAGGGTATTCATCATTAAGCATGTTACAAGATATGCCAATAGACACAATAAAAATAGATAAAATATTTATAGACCAGATAAACTTAAATGACACCAAAAAAAATATAATAGAATATATAATACTAATTGCAAAAAAATTAAAAATAAAAACAGTAGCAGAAGGAGTGGAAAATAAAAAACAAGTAGAATATTTAAAAAAACTAGGATGTGACTTTATACAAGGATATTACTATTTTAAGCCATTAACTAAAAAAGAATTTGAAAATCAAATGAACGATAGGTGAACGATAGGGACACGCCAAATCGTTCACATTATTGATAATAAAGAGTTTGATAAGGTTCAATTTACATTTTTTATAACTGATACAATAATATCTAAAAAAATATAAATAAAAAAGCACATAAACAGTATTTAAACAAACTTTAACAATAAATTATAATAAATATTATAAATAAGAAACTAATAAAAGTGTTAGATTTTAATTGTATATCGAAAAGCTAAAATTAGCAGTTAAATTGAAAACAAAAAAATACGAACAAATTTTTATATTTTTTTAAAAAAACTATTGACAAAATGAAAAATAAAATATAAAATATCATCAGTAAAAGCAAACAATAATTCGCAAAACAAAAATTCAATAAGGAGTGATATATATGAATCTTATAAAAAGAAAAATTTTAGTAAAAAAAGTAGAAGAACCAAGTATTGAAAGACATCCAGTATATATATTAGGAACAGATTATAAAGTAAAAATTATCTACAAAAATGTAAAAGTTCCAGAATTAGATTTAGAAAATAAGACAATAAAAATATCACTTCCTAACAAATATAAAAAAACCGAAAATACAAAAATTTTAGATTTAGCAATAGAAAAATTATATGAACAAATATCTAAAGTGGAAGTAGAAAGAGCAATGGAAAAAATGAGAATAACATTAGGCTTTGCACCAGAAGACTATAAAATAATGAACATGAAAAATGAACTAGGAAGATGTGAAAATAACAAAATATCAATAAACCCTAAAATAGTAATGTTCCATAGAGATGTAATTGATTTTATAGTTTTACATGAATATTGTCATCTAAAATACAAAACACATTGCAAAAATTTTAACAAAATGATAGAAAAATACGAACCAAATTTTGAAAAATATGAAAAAATACTAGAAACTAGCTTGTTTGAATATTAAAAATAAGATATAATAATATTATGATGGAAAAAATAGTAGTTGATGAAAAATATAATGGTAAAAAATTAAATAAAATAGTATTAGATAAAATATCAGAAATTAATTATAATACATTTTGCAAAGTTTTAAGAAAAAAAGACATAAAGGTAAATGGAAAAAGAACAAATAAAGATATTTTAGTTTATAGTAAAGATATAATAGAAATATATTTACCAAATACAGAAAAGAAACTAAATATAGAAATTATTTATGAGGATGAAAATATATTAGTTGTAAATAAAAAAGCTAATATAGAAGTAGTAGGGGAAAAAAGTTTAACAACTCAAATACAAGAATATTACAAAGAAAAAAATATTAAACCAATGCCATGCCACAGAATAGATAGAAATACAACAGGACTTGTACTATTTGCAAAAAATAATGAAGCATTAGAAATATTATTGAACAAGTTTAAAAATCATGAAATAGAGAAACATTATTTAGCATTAGTATATGGAATACCAAAAGAAAAACACAAAGTATTAGAAGACTATTTATTCAAAGATAATAAAAAATCACAGGTATATATTAGCAATAGCTACAAAAAAGGATATCAAAAAATAATAACAATATACAAAGTATTAGAAGAAAGAAAAGATAATACATCATTATTAGATGTAGAAATAAAAACAGGAAAAACACATCAAATAAGAGCACATTTAACATATATTGGATATCCAATAATAGGAGATGGAAAATACGGGAAAAATGAAATAAATAAAAAATTTCACAAAAAATATCAATGTTTAAAAAGTAATGAGTTAAAATTTAATTTTACAACACCAAGTGGTATTTTAGATTATTTAAATGGAAAAAGTATAAAAATATAAGATATATTAAATTAGAAATTAGAATAATAAAAAATTTATAAAATAGGAATTTCAGTGGCAATTAGGTTTAAGGAGTGATATTGTTGGAAGAAAAAGAAATTTCAAAGATGAAAAAAGGCAGTATTGCTTTAGTATATTTCAAATTACAACAATTAGTAAGCAAAGGATATAAAATCCAAAAACATCTTCTGATATTTTGGCTAACTTAAGAGTTTCAGGTAATACTTTAGTATATTTTATATCAATGTCATTAATTGTTGATGATGCTAAAACTATGAAATCGAAGAAGGTGAATACGAAAAATGAGTAAATATTATGATAATATTAGTAAAGAAATAAAAGAGTATTTTAAAATTTTAGAGCCTAATTTTCCAGAATGGTTAAACGAATACATAGATACAAAAGAATTATTATCGCAAAAATATATTAGTGTTACTTGTGGTACTATATATTCTGATTTATTTGAAAGTAATTTTTTCTTTTCAAGTTTAGATCATTCTGTAGCAGTTGCTCTAATCGTTTGGCATTTTACACATAATAAAAAACAAACTTTATCTGGGTTATTTCATGATATAGCTACACCAGTATTTAAACATTGTGTAGATTTTCTAAATGGAGATTATATGACACAAGAGTCAACAGAAGATTTAACAACAGAAATGATTAAAAATTCTAAAGAAATAATGACTCTATTAGAAAGAGATAAAATTAATATAGAAGAAGTAGACAATTATCACTTATATCCGATTGCAGATAATGATACTCCAAAACTATCTGCTGACAGATTAGAATATTCTCTTTCAAATGCTTTGTTTACATATAAATTATTAGATTTTGGAAGTATTAAAGAAATTTATGATGATATAGAGATTCAATCGAATGAAGAAAATGAAATAGAGCTAGGTTTTAGAACTAAAAAAATAGCTAGAAATTTTGTAAAAGTTACAAGTAGATTATCTGTTATATATCGTGAAGATAAAACTAGATATTCTATGCAGTTACTAGCTGATATTTTAAAAAGATTAAGTAATGAAAACAAAATATCTAAAAAAGATTTATATGAATTAAAAGAAAGTGACATAATTAGTATTATAGAAAATTCTCAATACAATAACATATTTAATATTTGGAAAAATGCTAAAAAAGTAAAAATATCAAAAGAAGAACCTAAAGATGTTTACTATGTACATCACGGAGCAAAAGTTAGGTATATTGATCCATTATTTAATGGCGAAAGAATTTCTAAGTGCTGTAAAGTTGCAAATAAATTGATAGAAAATAATTTGGCTTATGACATGAACAATTATGTGTATTTAGATTTTAATATCTAATAAATCTCTCGATTTAATAGACAATCAAATTATTAAATACTTTACAAAATAAAATTTCTATATAAAAGGAGAGTTGCTCTGAACTCTCCAAAATCATTTAGGCTCCCGTCTTACTACAAAAGTAGTAGAGGGTTAAGTT
>CAJFJM010000092.1 GCA_904384245.1 uncultured Clostridia bacterium | reverse complement strand
AGTAACTGGAATAGAAATTAAAAATGCACCAAGTAAAACAACATATATAAAAGGTGAAAATTTAGAACTAACAGGTGGAACAATTACTGTAACATATGAAGATGGAACAAATTCAGAAGTTCCTATGACATCAAGTGAAGTTCAAGTAACTGGTTTTGATAATAACTCAACAGGAGAACAAACTTTAACAGTTACTTACCAAGGTAAAACTACAACATTTAAAGTAAATGTGCAAGAAAAAAATATTGATGATGACAATGGTAATGTTAATAATAATAACAATAACTATAATAATAATAGCAACAACGACACTAATAATAATAACGTAACAAATAATAGTACATCAAATAATGATAATTTATCAAATAAAGAATTTCCATATGCTGGAATAAGAAATACATTTGTCATTTTATTAATCATTGTATTTATAAATGCAACAATTGCATTTATCAAATATAAAAAGTACAAAAAAATAAAATAATTTTTTAAAAACTAAAACTAAAAAAATATGAGGCTACTTTCAATAACCTCATATTTTTTAACTTTTTTCTTTTTTTATCTAGCTTTCTTTTTTGTTTATTTATATTTTCTTAATTATTTATTTCTTTATTTTAACATAGATTTGAATGTATTTTATTTAAGTTTTTTAATTTTAAGAGCCACCCTTAATCCTTCTTTGCTTTTATAATAATTGCTAATATTTGAATTAATCCTAGATACCCAAATATTGGATATAAGTTGTTTACTAGATTAGAGAATCCTATACCTGATACTAAAACACTTGATATACATATAAAATTTAATATTTTTGTTTTTTGCTTTTTTTCTTTTGCTACATTTTCTATAAAGCTATTTCCTAATGATATTGATGTTGTTAATATAGATGCTAATAAAATTATTGCATATATTATTTTTAAATATGGATATATGTTTGATATTACATAAGCTACTGGCATTTCTAGATTTTGTATGTTTACATCTACTTTTATTAGAATTGTAAATATCATTATTGATAGTATTATTGTTATTATTGATACTATTATTGATATTTTTGATATGTCTTTTTTTTGTGTTAAATAGTTTTTTAGTGTTATTAGTACTGGTATTAGTAAAATAGCATTGTAACTGCTGTATAATATTCCACTTAGTATGTAATTACTGTGGTTTGTTTGTATTATATAGTCACTTAAATTTAAAATATCTGTTTGTGTTATGTTTAATATTCCTATTATTACTAAAAATATTATTAGTATTGGGACTATTATTTCATTTAATAGTACTACTCCTTTTATGTCTTTTCTTATTGTTAGCCAACTTATTATTGCAAGTATTGCACTTCCTATAAATTGGTTTATGGAAAACTGTTGACTACAATATGCTCCAAATCCTGATATCATTATATAGAATGAGATTAACATAAATAAATTTATTATTTTTTGTATGGTTTTTTTTAGTTTTTTATTTTTTCCTTTTGGTGTTATCTCATCTAGAAATTCTTTATAATTATTTATTTCTTTTGCTTTTATAATTCTTAATGAATCATATATTATTATTCCTATTAACAGACTTGATATTATTATCCCTATTATTCCTTTTTCTCCATAAGAAAAAAAGAATGTATATATTTCTTTTCCAGATGCGAAACCTGCTCCTATTAGTGTTCCTATTATAACAAATACAATTTTTAAAATATTTTTCATATAAAAAACCCCATTTTAATTTTATGAGGTTTTTTTTTAATTATTATTTTATTTATGTTTTTTGAGTTTATTTTTTTATTGTATATTGGTTTTATTCTTTCTTGATGTGCTTTATTTTTATATCTATTTTCTTGTTTATTTCTTATTTTTTTGCTTTTTCTTTTTTGGTTTTTTCTTTGTTTGGGTTATTTCCTTTTCTTTGTCTTTTAATCCATACAATTATTCCTATGATAATAATAATTATTGGTACTGCAAATATTATTGTTAAAATAATTCTATTTTCTTGTTCTGTTGCTGTGTATGTTACTGTTCCTGTGTCTTTTCTTGCTGATATGTCTTCTTCTCTGTCTACTAGATATGCTATTGAGTTTAGTACTAAATCTTTATTTTGTTTATATTGTATTAGTGGTGCTTGTGTTGATGAAGATAGTGGGACATCTGATGCAAAATAGTTGTCTCCATATATTATTAGTTTTGATACTTTTTCTTCTTCTCCTGTTTCTTCATTTGCTTCTGCTACTTTTTTGTCTAATTCTGCTCCTACTAAAAATGGTCCTGCTTGATCTTCGTCTGTTTTTTCGTTAGATGAATTGTAGAAGTTTGCTCTGAAATATGAGTCTTCTGATGTGTTTAAAATTTCTGTTTTTGTAACATTTAATTCTTCTAATTTATCATCGTCTACTAAGTTTATTTTTGTTGCATTTAAAAATATTAGTCCATTTGTTATATCTTCTGTTATTTGATGATATGATGTGTCTGGTATTATTAAATCTGGTGATTCATATACCATTTTGCTTGAATTTGTTTCTCTTATTCCTCCTACTTCAAATGGATTTACTCCATACATTGCAAGTATTTTATTTACATTTGGTAAATTTTGTTCTGTTGCTACTACTGCATTTAACCATAATATGTTTCTTCCTGAGTTTATATAATCTATTATTGCATTTGTTGCTATTTCATCAAAATCTACACTTGGTGTTGTGATAACTAAAGTGTCACAATCATCTGGTACTTTTCCTGTTGTTAATATATCTAATGATTGTATTTCATTTACTTCATTTTGTAGATATATGTTTAAATATTGCATTGTATATGTTAATGAAAATTCACTATATCCTGTTAAGAAATATACTTTTGGTACTTTATCTGATGCTACAGATTGTATTGATGATGTTAACTTTTCTTCTGCTATACTTATTGTTTGATATGTTGTTTGATCATATGTTACTAAATCACTATATGATAATATTTTGTATTTTTCTCCACATTCTACTATTATTCCTGTGTCTCCACTTTGGAATCCGTATTTTTCTGCTAAGTCTGGTCTTCCATCTACTGTTACTACTTCTACTTTTATTCTTTCATTAGCTTTTGTGTATTGTTTTGCTAAATCTATTGTAGAGTCATCTTCTGAATATCCTATAAAATATATATTTATGTCTTTGTCTATATTTTTTACTTTTTCTTTACTTTCATCTGTTAATGTGTATAATTTATCTTTACTTAAATCTAGTGGTGTTAAATCTAATTTTTGCATTCCATAACTTATACCAAAAAATACTACTAATATTAAAAGTACTAGGATTGTTGTTTTTGTTCCATCTATTAACCATTTTTTCTTTATTGTTTGAATAAATTTATTTGGCTTTTTTTCTTTTTTCTCTTTATTTGATTTTTTTTGTTCTTTTGTCTCTTTTGCCTTTTTTGTCTTTAATTCTTTTTCTGACTTTTCTTTCACTTTTTAAACCTCCCTATCTTTACATTATTTTACACTTTTTCTTCTTTGCATTACTATTATTGTTAATAAGATACATGTAATTGTAAAGGTTATAAATGTTACTGTATCTGCTATATCTATTTGTCCACTTGTGTATTTATATAGCATATTTATAAATGAAAAACTTTGTAAATTGCTATTAAAGTCTGGCATTACCCATGTTATGATGAAAAATGCTATTGATATTATTGCTGCTATTATTTGATTTTCTGTAATACTAGATGCTAGCATTCCAAATGAAATATATGCCATTACAAATAGTACAAATCCTATTAGTACTGCTATTGCTGTTGATATTTGTGGCATTCCAAAATAACATAAGATTGCAAAATACATTAAAGTAAAGATTGCTGTTATTATTGCAACACTTAATGCTGCAATGAATTTTCCTAATACTATTTTTGTTATACTAAGTGGTGATGTTAATAATAGCTGTTCTGTTCCATTTTTTCTTTCTTCTGAAAATGATCTCATTGTTAATAGAGGTATTAAAAATGCTAGTACAAATATTGTTGGTGTTGAGTAAAATATGTATTCATAATTTACATTTCCATATCCTATTACTGTGAAGTAAAATGATACACTAAATGCGATTAAAAATATTCCTATAAATACATATCCTATTGGTGTACAAAAATATTGTTTTAACTCTTTTTTTATTACTGCCCACATTATTTATTACCTCCTTCTATTAGTTTCATAAATGCATCTTCTAGAGTTGCATCTGCTTTTTTCATTTCAAATATTGTGATATTTTCTTTTGCTAGTTCATTAAATAATATTTTTCTTAAATCAATATCTCCTTCTGCTTCTATTGAATATTCTTTTGTTTTGTCTTCATTTGTCTTTGTTAGTTCTATATTTTTTATTTCTTTTATTTTGTCTTTTATTTTATCCATTTTGTTTTCTGGGTCTTCTACTGTTACATATACACAGTTTTTGCCAACTGCTTTCTTTTCTAAGTTCTCTGGTGTATCTATTGCTACTATTTTTCCTTTATTTATTATTATTACTCTATCACATATTTGACTTACTTCTGATAATATGTGTGAACTTAGTATTACTGTATGTTCTTTTCCTAATTCTTTTATTAGATTTCTGATTTCTGTTATTTGTTTTGGGTCTAATCCTACTGTTGGTTCATCTAATATTAGTATTTTTGGCTCTCCTACTAATGCTCCTGCCATACTTACTCTTTGTTTATATCCTCTAGATAATTTTTTTATTAGCTTTTTTTCTACATCCTTTAATCCTGTTTGTTCTATTATTTTTTCGACTTTTTCTTTTCTTGTTTTTCTATCTACTTTTTTTATTTCTGCCATATATGTTACAAATTCTTTTACTGTTAAATCTGTATATAATGGTACTCCTTCTGGCATATATCCTATTTGCCTTTTTACTTTTTTTGGTTTTTTGTCAATACTGTATCCATTTACTATGATTTCCCCTGATGTTGATTCAATATAGCCTGTTATCATATTCATTGTTGTACTTTTTCCTGCACCGTTTGGTCCGTAGTAATCCGACGATTTCTCCTTCGTTTATCTTAAAGCTAATATTGTCTACGGCTACAACACTTCCATACTTTTTCGTAACGTTTTTTACTTCAATCACGAATGATTCCTCCTTCTCTTTTTTGTTTCCCTAGTATAATATCATTTATTTTTTTTTTAGTAAAGTTTTTCACAAAGATTTCACATTTTAATTATTACAATCTACACCCTTAATATTGTAGAGTAGCCTTAAAGAAGTTATAATATAAATTTTTAAAATCCTTCTTAAGATAGAATAAATGAGGAAGCGCGAAGGATGTAGCGAGAGGCTCGTTTGTTCTATCTTTAGAAGGGCTAAAGCATTGATTAGAGCCGAAAAATTTAAAAATTTATATTATAACTTCTTTAAGGCGGTTTACTATCGCCGTAAATCACAAAATGAATGTATCATGAATATTTTTTTATTTTTTTCATATGTTTTAATGGTGATCTTATGGAATTTATATACCCATTTTTTATTAGCTTTATTATGATTTTTATTTCAGAACTTGGTGACAAAACTCAACTTTTAGTTTTGTCATTTTCTAATAAGCTTCGTACTTCTCGTATTTTACTTGGCATTGCCTTAGGTACTTTTTTTAGCCATGGTTTTGCTATTTTATTTGGTAGTAAACTTTCTTCTATTAACTCAGAATTTAGTGTGTATTTATCTATTTTTACCTATTTATCTTTTATTTTATTTGGGATTTTGGGTTTTGTTTCTAGTAAAAATGATAATAATAGTAAGAGTAATGTGAATAAAAATTCCTTTCTTTATAAGGTTTCTAATTTTAAGATTAGTTATGTTTTGATTATTGCTATTAGTATTTTTATTGGCGAACTTGGTGATAAGACTTTTCTTGCTTCTTTGGGACTTGGTATTCAATATTCTAATTTTCAGATTTCTTTGATTTTGGGTTCTATTTTTGGAATGATTTGTAGTAATTCTATTGCTATTTTTTTTGGTAAGTTTATTGCTAATAAATTTAATCCTGAAGTTATTGATGTTTTTTCTAATTTATTGTTTATTATTTTTGGAATTTTGGGTTTTTTGAACTTTTTTGTTTCTAATTCTTGACAGCTATGTTTTTTTGTGATAATATATTAGATGTCTTAAGCATATGGGTCAGTAGCTCAGCTGGATAGAGCACAGGCCTTCTAAGATTGTGACTACATTCACAAGCACATTGATATAACTGGATTTTGAGAGTTGGTCCAAAAAACTCTAACAAAATCTCTAACAAATATCCAAAGAGTTTTTTATATGGGTCAGTAGCTCAGTTGGATAGAGCACAGGCCTTCTAAGCCTGGGGTCGGGGGTTCGAACCCCTCCTGGCTCACCATTTTTAAAAAAACTCTAACAAAATTTAGAAAAACTCTAACAAGATTTTTTAAGATATTTGTTTTAGTTAAGAGCATTCATAGTGTCAATATGAATGTTCTTTTTTTTAACTACAAATCTTTTTTGATTTATAGTCTTTTTATTTTTAGTAAGATTATCTTTCTTATCAAATATCTGTAAAACTGTTCCTCCTGTTGCAACTTGTTTTTTGTAATCGCTCCTTGTGTATCTATTAGTTGATGTTACACTTTCATGTCCCAACCAGTCTTGTAAATCTCTAATATCGACACCTTTTAAATGTAATAGTGTTGCGATACTATGTCTTAATCCATGAGGAGTAATCTTTCTTAATTTATTTCTTTTTATTATTTTAGCAAATCTTTTGGTAAAAAAACCTGGTTGTATTAAATCTCCGTTGTCTTGCACACATATATATCCATCGTATTTATGATTGTATGAATTACCAAATATTTTTTTATTTTCTTCTATTTTGTCTAATTTATTTAATACTTTTTCTTTTATTATTGGTAATAATGGTAAAACTCTGCACCCTTTTTTAGACTTTGTTTTATCTTTGAAATAGACTTTTTCTTTATGTTTTTTTCCATCATTTTGTATTGCTACATGATTTATAATAAAACAATTATTTTCAAAATCAAATGCTTCTTTTCTTAATCCAATAATTTCGCTCCTTCTTAACCCATAATATCCACCAAATAGAGTTGGTATTTCAATAACATCATCTTTTAAAATATCAAGTAACTCATTAATTTCTGTTTCTGTATATGTTGGTACTTCAACTACTTCAACAACAATAGGATTTATCATGTCTGTTGGATTATATCTTACTAACTTTTTCTTTAACAAAACTTTGAATGCTCCACTTATATTGTCATTATAATGTTCTATTGAAGAATTTTTTAGTCCT
>CAJFJM010000091.1 GCA_904384245.1 uncultured Clostridia bacterium | reverse complement strand
TCTTGAGATATTATATAATAAAAATGCTTTAAGCTCAAGGCTTTCATTCCTATGTGTGCCTTTAGAGCGAAGCGAGAAAGGAATGGAATTTATTATGAAATTAGCATACACATTTCTTAAAAGTGATAACTTTACAAATATAAATGAACTTTTAAAAGTAAAATTTAAAATATCAACTAATTTACTTAACAAACTAATTCGAACTAAAAATATTAAAGTTAATAATGAAATTTGTGATACTAGAAAAATGTATCCTGATGGTAGTTTGCTTGAAATTTGTTTTGATTATGAGGAAGAATCTGATAATATTGTTGCTACTAAAATGAATCTTGATATTGTTTATGAAGATGAATGGTTTCTTGTTTTAAATAAACCTTCTGGCATTCCTATACATCCCTCTATGCTTCATTTTTCTGATTCTCTTTCTAATGGAGTTAAATTTTATTTTGATTCAATTGCCTTAAAGAAAAAAATTAGACCTGTTAATAGGTTGGATTTATATACTTCTGGTTTAGTTATTTTTGCTAAATGTGAATATATTCAAGAATCTTTAATTAGGCAAATGCAATCACATTTATTTAAAAAATCCTATCTTGCTATTTCTTGTGGGGTTTTTGAGAAAAAAGATGATATTATAAATAAGCCCATTGCTAGAAAAACTGGTAGTATTATTGAAAGATGTATTGACTTTGAAAATGGAAAACCTTCTATTACTCATTATAGAGTTTTAAAAACTTCTAATGATAAAAATTGTTCTTTAATTTTATGTACTTTAAAAACTGGAAGGACTCATCAAATTCGTGTTCATTTAAACTCTATAGGTCATCCTTTATTAGGTGATAGTTTATATGGTATGCCTCATATTGACTTTGATGGTCAGACTTTACATTGTTATAAATTGAGCTTTTTACATCCAGTTAGTAAAAAATTTATAAAACTTAAATCTTTTCCAGATTGGTTTTCTAAAGTCTATTAATTTATATTTATGAAATTTAAAGAATTTTATTTAAACTATATTTTTATAATAATAAACTGTAATAGTAAACTCTAAATAATATATTATTTTTTATAATGATAAACTATAAAAAATAAACTTTAAATAATATATAAACTTTTTTATAAAATAAATTATTACAAAAAATAACCCTTAATAATATAGATTTATCAAATAAAAACTCTTCTTTAATAAAAATATAAAACTCTAATTATAAAATAAACTATTAAATAATTAGAGTTTTTATAATATAGAAATTTCTAACTTTTCAATTATAAATCATAAATTTTATATTATAATTTTTTATATAATAAATTATAAATTTTACTTATTTCCTTCTGCATCTCTTTTTCATTTCTAAATTTCAATCTCTCCTAAATATGTAGAATAAATATATTCCCTATCAACCCTTTTTTGCAAACTTTCTTCAAGTGCTCTTTTATATAGTTCCAACTGTCCTTTATATCTTTTTACTAACTCATTTTTATTTTCTTCTGTTATATAATCTGTTTTATAATCTACTAAAACTAATTTATCATTCTTGTCTATATAATATAAATCTATTATACCTTGTACTAATATCTCTTCTTCTAAGTTCTTATCTTTATATATTTCTTTTGCTGGAATACTTATATAAAAAGGCTTCTCTTTGTATATTTCTTCTGCTTCTTTTAGTTCTTTTCCTAGTTTTGAATTTGTAAATTGTAAAATTTTATTTGGGTTTATTGTTTCTTTTTCTTTGGAATTTATTATTCCTTTTTCTTCTAATTTTAATAAAAATTCTTTTACTTTTTCTAAATCATAATCTTCTTTTGGATTTATTTTTTGTAAAACTAGATGCATGATTGTTCCTTTTTCTGCTGGAGTTAATTTTTTGTCTTTATCTTCTTTTATGAAGTCTGGCTTTTTAAATAGTTCCTGTTCTTTTTTATCATTTATATTTATAGTATTTTTATTATCTACTTCCTTTTTCTCTTGTTCTTGGTCTATAATTATTTCTTTTAATTTAGTTACTGATGTTTTTGTTGGTATTTTACTTGCTAAAATATATGGATATTGATATTCTATTTTTTCTTTTATTTCTTCTAGTTCTTTTTTGCTAGTTTCTTCATTTTCAAATATCTTATCATTTACTTGCTCTTTTATTTGTTCTTCAGTATTCCATTTTTTTAGCAAATCATCCTTATTTTCTATATTTAACTTCATAGGTAATTTACTATTTTGTTTTTGATATAAATATACATATAACATCCATTCTAAATATGATTTTGCTTTTTTTACTAGTATTGGATTTATTTTATCATTTTCTTTTTTATACATTGAGATTTGTTTTTCCATTTTTTCTAGCTTTTCATCTATTTTCTTTACAACTCCTGTTATATATAGCTTTTCTTTTGCTCTTGTTAATGCAACATATAGTACTCTCATTTCTTCTGATATGTTTTCTGTTTCTATTTTTCTTTTTACCGCTTCTCTTGTTAATGTGTCATATTGAACTTGTGCATTATAATCTATATATTTTGCACCAATTCCTAAATCTTGATGTAATAAACATGGATCTTTGCGGATGTCTTGCATATTAAATTGCTTGTTTGTATTTGCTAAAAATACAACAGGAAATTCTAGTCCTTTACTTTTGTGTATACTCATTATCCTTATTACATCATCATTTTCTCCGATGATTTTTGCTGAGCCTAAATCTCCACTGCTTAGTTGGATTTTCTCTATAAATTGGATAAATTGATATAATCCTTTAAAACTTGCTGATTCGTATTGTTTTGCTCTTTCAAATAAAATTCTTAAATTTGCTTGCCTTAGAGTTCCGTTTGGCATTAGTCCTACATAATGATAATATCCTGTATCCATGTATATTTTCCAAATTAGTTCATCTAATGCTAGATATTCTTGCTCTTCTCTCCATTGTTGTAACATATTTAAAAAATTATCTATCTTTTCTTTTAAATTTTTATTGACATTTACTTTTGCTTTTTGCATACAGTGGTAGAAATCACAGTATTTGTCTGTTAGACGTATTTCTACTAAATCATTATCAGTAAATTTTCCTATATTTGAACGCAAAACTGCAACTAATGGTATATCTTGAACTGGATTATCTATTATTTTTAAAAGACTCATTATTGTTTGTATTTCTATTGTATCTAAATATTGTTCTGTACTGTCTGAAAATACAGGCATTCCTGAATTTATTATTTCTTGTTCATATATATTTGCTTTGTCTTTTGTTGAACGTAGTAAAATTACTATATCTTTGTATTTAATATCTCTAAATTTTTCTTTTTTTCTATCATAAATTTGATATTTTTGATCTACTAGTTCTTTTATTTTTTTTGCAATGTATTTTGCCTCTAATTCAATATCTTCTATTCTTTCTTTTTCTTGTGCATCATCTTTTTCTGCATCTTCTCCATCTTGGTCATAATCTTGGTCTGTTAACTTTTTTTCTGCTTTGAATGATTCACTCGTTTCATCTTGCATATTTATTTCATCTTGTTTATTTATTAAATCAATTTCTGCTGTTAAATCTTGATTATTTTCTTTATAGTCTAATGCCCCTAAATTTAAATATTCTGTTTTGTTATATTCTACATCTCCTAGTTTTTTACTCATTATGTCTTGAAATATTAAGTTTGTAAAGTCTAATACTTTGTCACGACTTCTAAAGTTTTTAAATAGTTGTATCTTTTCTCCTTTTAGAGTATCTATTGGTAATTTAAAAGTTGATTCTGTTTCTTCTTTCTTCTCTTGTAATTGAGCTTTTGACTCTATATTTAAATCTATATTTGATTCTAGATTTTTATTTTGTCCTATTTTATGAGAATTTTCTAAACTTATTTGTTCTTGCATGTATTTCTCTTCTTTTATATTATTATCTATAATCTCTTTATTGTTATTACTTACTATATTATAGTTTTCATATTTATCCAAAAACAACTTAGGCATTGCTTGTCTAAATTTATAAATACTTTGCTTAACATCTCCAACCATAAATAGATTATTTTCTCTAGAGACTGATGTTAATATACTTTCTTGTACTAAATTACTATCTTGATATTCATCTATTGCTATTTCTTCAAACTTATTTGTATATTTTTTTGCAACTTCTGTTTTTACCAATTTTCCATTTTCTTCTTTAAGCAATATTTTTAGTGCTAAATGTTCTACGTCTGAAAAATCAACAATGTTTTTTTCCTTTTTTCTTTTTGTAAAAATATCATTAAATTCTAATAATAAATTTTTTAATTTTAATAAGATATAATACATATCTAGGATATCTTGATTAGATTCTTTTGATGTTGTTACAAAGATTTTATTTAATTTTTTATATAATTTTTCTTTTACACTGTCACGTATAATTTTTGCCTCATCTTTTATTTCTGATTCTACTTTTTTTCTTGACCATGTTATAAATTTTAGATTTTTGGCAATTTCATAGGATTCATCCCAGTTATTTAGATGTTTTTCTAATGTATTTAATTGTTCTATATCACTTGCTATTATTTGTGCAAAAGGTTCTAAATCACTTTCATATGTTAATGTTTCATATACATCTTTTAATATTATTTTGTCATCTTTTACTTCTTCATCAATTTCTTTTAACAAAATTTTACCCCAAATTGTTTGAGAAAAATCTCTTTCTAGATTATTTTCTAAATTAAACATTTCTATTTTATCATCTAGCCATTTTTCTGGAAATGGTGATGATGAAATAAATGTATGAATCTTTAATATTAAATCTTTTAGAGGTGTGTCGTCTCTATAGTTTGTATATGTAGTTATTAGTTTTGAAAAGTCTTCATTTTCTTCAAGATATTTCTTCTCAAATAACTCTTCTAGAATTTCTTGTTTTAATAATTCTATTTCTGGTGTATCTGCTATTCTAAAATTTGGTGACATGTTTTCTAATTCATAAAAATTACTTTTTACTACTTCTAAACAAAAGGAATCTATTGTACAAATACTTGCCATATTTAGCAAGTTTATTTGTTTTTGCAATCTTTCATCATCTGGATTTTCTTCTAACTTTTTATATAATGCATCTAATATTCTTTCTCTCATCTCAGCAGCTGCTGCATTTGTAAAAGTAACAACTAAAATCTTATCTATATCAATTCCTTCATTTATAACCTTGTTTATCATTCTCTCTACTAGCACAGCCGTTTTTCCACTTCCTGCAGCTGCTGCAACTAGTATGTTTTTTCCTTTTTCATATATTGCTTGCTTTTGTTCATCTGTCCAATTTGGCATTTTTTCCTCCCTTCGGAAAGATTAGCAGGTTCTATGAGGGATTAGGGGATGGTCCTAGGAGGGATTGAGGGACGGTCCTTAAAATCCCTTCTAGAAGGGATTTTAA
>CAJFJM010000090.1 GCA_904384245.1 uncultured Clostridia bacterium | reverse complement strand
AAATATTCTATCTGCACCTGCTAGTGCCATAACAATTGAGTTCATTTGTTGTGATACTTGACCTAGTGGGTTTGTAAATGCTTTTACGAATTGTAAGAATGCTGCTATACTTCCTATTGTTAATATTCCATTTACTGAAAGCATTCCTCCTATTACTGCAACTAATACATATCCTAAGTTACCTATGTTCATGATACATGGCATTAAGATATTTGCATACATGTTTGCTTTTGTGTTACTCTCACATAATTCTTCATTTAATTCATCAAATTTCTTTTTTGATTCTTCTTCATAATTAAATACTTTTACAACTTTTTGTCCTTCCATCATTTCTTCAATGTATCCATCTACTTTTCCAATGTCTTCTTGTTGTTTTACGAAAAATCTTGAACTGTTTCCACCAAGATATCTTGCTACAAATATCATTACTACTACCATTGCTAAAACTACTAATGTTAAATATACATTTGTTGTAAGCATTGATATTAAAACTGTTACCATTGAAACTATTGCTGAAAATACTTGTGGTATACTTTGGCTAAGCATTTGTCTTAGTGTGTCTACGTCGTTTGTATATATACTCATTATTTCTCCATGTGGTCTACTATCAAAATATCTTATTGGTAGTTTTTGCATATGATTAAATAATTCTTTACGTATTTTGTTTAGTGTTCCTTGTGATATGTTAATCATCAATCTGTTATATATGTATGTTGCTATAACTCCTACTAAGTATACAACTGCCATCATCATTATTACATTGAATAATGATGTGTAGTCAGGATTTTGACTTCCAAGAAGTGGAGTTATAAAGTCATCTATTAGGTATTTTATAAATTCAATTCCAGCTACTCCAACTAATGAACTTATTATTATGCTAACTAAAACAACTGCTAATTGTAATTTATATTCTGATGTTACATATTTTAATAGTCTTTTTATTGTTTTAAAATTTGATGTTTTCTTTTTATTCCCCATCTTCTTCGTCATCTCCTTTCTTTTGAGATTCGTATACTTCTTTATATATTTCATTTGTTTTTAATAGTTCTTCTGATGTTCCAATTCCATCAATTTTTCCTTCATTTAATACTATTATTTTATCTGCATCTTCTATTGATGATACTCTTTGTGCTATTATTATTTTTGTTGTGTTTGGTATTTCTTCTCTAAATGCTTTTCTTATCAATGCGTCTGTTTTTGTGTCTACTGCACTTGTTGAGTCATCTAAGATTAGTATTTTTGGTTTCTTTAAGATTGCTCTTGCAATACATATTCTTTGTTTTTGTCCTCCTGATACGTTTGTTCCTCCTTGGTCTAGAACTGTGTCATATTTTGAAGGGAATTCTTGAATGAAACTATCTGCTTGTGCTAATTTACATACATCTTCTAATTCTTCTAGGTCTGCATTTTTCTTTTCCCAACGTAGGTTTTCTGCTATTGTTCCTGAAAATAGTACATTTTTTTGTAACACCATTGCTACTGAATCTCTTAGTGCATGTATGTCATAATCTTTTACATTTACTCCTCCAACTGTGATTTCACCTTTTGTTGCATCATAAAGTCTTGGGATTAGTTGTACTAATGTTGATTTTGAACTTCCTGTTCCTCCTATTATTCCTATTGTTTCTCCTTCTTTTATATCTAGGTTAATATGTTCCAGTGCAAATTTATTTTCATCTTTTTCATCACTGTAACAGAAGCTTACATCTTTGAATGATATTGCTCCATCTTTTACTTCTTCTATTGGTTTTTCTGGATTTTTAATTGTTGGTTCTTCATCTATTACTTCTACTATTCTTTCTGCTGATGATTGTGATATTATTACCATTACAAATACCATTGATATCATCATTAGACTTGATAGTATTTGCCATGCATATGTGATTATGCTTGATAATTGTCCTGTTTGCATATCTCCACCAACTATTAGTTTTGCTCCTATCCATGATATGAATAATATACATGTATATATTGTAAGTTGCATTACAGGGCTGTTAAAGGCTACTATTTTTTCGGCTCTTTTGAAGTTTGTGTATACTTCATCATTTACTTCTTTGAATTTTTTCTCTTCTGTATCTTCACGAACATATGCTTTTACTACTCTTATTGCATTTAAGTTTTCTTGTACTACTCTGTTTAATTTGTCGTATTTTTTGAATACTTTTTCAAATATTGGATGTGCTTTTGTTGCTATTAAAAATAGTATTGCTCCTAATATTGGTATTGCTATTAAAAAGATTAAAGATAGTTTTGCACTTATTGATGATACCATTAGTAATGCGAAAATCATTAACATTGGTCCTCTTACTAGGATACGTATTATCATTTGAAATGCCATTTGTACATTTGTTACGTCTGTTGTCATTCTTGTTACTAAGCTTGATGTTGAAAATTTGTCTATGTTTTCAAATGAGTAATCTTGTATTTTATGGAACATTGCTTTTCTTAAGTTTTTTGCATATCCTGCTGATGCTTTTGCTGCAAATCTTCCTGATAACATTCCAAATGTTAGTGATAATATTGCTGATATTATTAGTAATATTCCCATTTCTAATATGTAATGAATATCATTGTTTTGAATTCCTATATCTATTATTCTTGCCATTAGAAGCGGAATTATAACTTCCATGACTACTTCTAGAATAACAAATATTGGTGTTGCTATTGCTGATTTTTTGTATTCTTTGACATAGCTTGCTAGTTTTTTTATCATTATTTTTCCTCCTTCTTTTTGATTTTTTGTAAATCATTAAATTATTATTTTTTATTTTTCTTGGTATTAAAATTTTTATTTTGGCTTTCATATTATATAAATTTATAATAGATGTTAAAAATTTTAAAACCTTGAAAAATTTTTAAAAATTTAATTTTATATTAGATATTTTTTATCTAATATATTATTCAAAATTATTATCATTGTGGGACAAATTAAAAGACATTTTTTTCATTATTGTAAAAAAAGTCTCTATTTCTTCTTTTGAAATTCCCTCAATTAGATTTTGCTCCACTTTGACAATTTCTCTTTTTAATTTTTCTCTTGCCTCTTCTGCTCTTGATGTTAATTTTAACTTCTTTAATCTTGCATCTTGAATGTTCTCTTCTCTTTTTATTAGTCCATTTTTTTCCATAAGCTGTATTATTCCTGTAACTGATGCTCTCCTCATATCAAAAGCAACTTCAATATCTTTAGCATACACATTCCTTTTTTGTGATTCGTCATAAATGTATAAAAGTATTGCACCTTGTTTGCCTGTTATATCATATTCTGATACAGATTTGTCCATTCTTCTTTTTATTTGTCTGGATAACATTTGTATGTATTTTCCGACATCTCCTTCTTCCTCCAAAATTTCACCTCTCCTTTTTGTTAGATACCTAACTATTTTAAAGCATGTTTTTTTATTTGTCAAGTGTTTTTTTATTTACATCTTTTGACTTTTTTATTTTATATAAAAAATAAACACTAGATTTTGTTCTCTAGTGCTTTTACTTTAATTCTTTTTTTAATAATTCCAATGCCTTTTTTCTTGCACTTATTTGATTTTTTTCTTTACTTGCTAATTCTGCTAATGTTTTTCCATTTTCCAATTCAAAAATTTCATCAAAACCAAATCCATTTTCTCCTCTAGGTTCTTCTGCAACATATCCAGTTAATACTGCTTCAACAGAAATTGTTTTTGTTCCATCTGAAAATGCTATAGCTGATTTAAATTTTATATTTCTTTTCTCTTTTGGAACACCAATTAGTTTTTCAATTATTGCTAAGTTTCTTTCTCTATCTGTTCCTTTAAACCATCTTTTTGTTTTAACTCCTGGAAATCCATTCAAATATTCTATCTCTATTCCTGAATCATCAGCTATACATGCTTTTCCATTTAGTTGTTTTGCAACTGTTTTAGCCTTTTTTTCAGCATTTTGTTTAAATGTTTCTCCATCTTCTTCTACATCAAATGTGATTTTAAATTCACTTATTGGTATTATTTTATATTCTGTAAATATTTCTTGAGTTTCTTTTATTTTATTTTTGTTTTCTGATGCTAATATTAGTTCTTTCATTTTTTCTTCTTATTATTTAATTACTTGATTAAATAATATTCTCCTTGCACAATAGATTTAGGTTTTTAAAAGGTTACCTATAAACCTTTAATATTCTAAATAAAACTAGTAAATAACTTACTAGTTTTATCCTTTAATTTTATTAGTCTTTTGATATTGTTTGTAAATCTTCTTTATTACTGTTTTCTATTTTTTTTACTTTTTGGAATAGTTGTTTTATTTTTTCGCTATTACCCTTTATATCTCCTAAGAAATATGAAACTCCAAATCCCAAAATACAAATAATAATTGATATTACTGAATTTGCATTAAATCCTAATGTACAACTTCCATTTAGTACATTTGGAATAATTGATAAAAATAAACCAAATATTATTGAAAATGTTGCTGTATAAAATCTTTTGATTAGTTTATTTATTATAAACGAAATTACTAATGCTCCAATTACTAGTCCAAATCCTGCTGGTATTAAAATTGATAAATTAAAATCCGCAATTGAACTTACATATAATTCATATAATCCTAATGATGATAATATTACAGCACTATCTACACCAGGAACTATTGAAGAACCAGCAACTGCTACTCCTAGTAATACAGATTGGAATATGTTAGGGTTTGTTACTGCTGGGAATAGATTTTTATTGAAGAAAAATACACTTAAACCTATAATTGCAGCAACTACAATATATATGTAATATTTCTTTTTAAATCCTTCTTTTTTTACTTCCTTATAGAAAAGTGGTATTGTTCCTAAAACTAGTCCTAAAAATGCATATCTTGTGTACATTTCATAATTACCTAATAAGAAATCTACTATTTTGCTAAATATTATTACACCTACTCCAAATCCTAAGACTAATGGGAATAAAAATTTTACATTGTTTTTTAAATCTTTAAATAATGTTCCAATTGCATTTATAGCTTTTTGATAAAGCCCTAAAATTACCAATAATACACTTCCACTTAATCCTGGTGCAATTCCACCAATTCCAACTATTATTCCTTTTAAAAAGTTAATCATAACTACCTCCATTTTTTACTTCTTTTCTTATTATATTCAAACTGGATATTATTTTATCATATATATTATTTTTTTACTATAGTAATTTACAAATTTTATTATTTTTTTGTTATAATTTGTTACAATTCACGGCTAAAATAAACCGCCAGCCAAAAGAAGTTATTATATAAATTTTTTAATTTTCGGCTCTAATCAATGCTCTAGCCCTTCTAAAGATAAAACAAACGAGCCTCTCGCTACATTCTTCGCGCTTCCTCATTTATTTTATCTTAAGAAGGGCTAGGGCTACAAGCATTCCAATCACACAAAAATTAAAAAATTTATATAATAACTTCTTTTGACTGGCTTCTCTACATAAATAAGGCTGTGAATTGTAACATAATACTTAGTAATTTATAAAACTATTTTTAGGAAATATCATTCTTACTTCTGTTCCAATACCTTTTTCTGAGTTTAACTCTAACCCCACTCCAATTTTCTCACAAAGTTTTTTGCTTAAATACAATCCAATTCCTGTTGATTTCTTTTCAATAATTCTTCCATTTTCTCCTGTAAAACCCTTATCAAAAACTTTTGTAATTTCTCCTTTTTTTATTCCAATTCCATTATCTTTTATATATAAAACTACTTTTTCCTTTTTTTCTTTTGAAAATATGTCTAATTTTCTGTTTTCTTTTTTACTATATTTAATTGAATTTTGTATAATCTGATTTAATATAAAAATACACCATTTGCTGTCTGTATATACATATCTTTCAATATCATGTATGTTCACATTTACTTTATTTTGTATTAAACTTACTTTATTTTTTAAAATAGAATTATTTACTATTTCTTTTAGATTTACTTTTTTTATTATGTAATCCTTTTCTACTGTATTACTTCTTGCATAATATAGTGCTTGTTCAATATAATTTTCTATTTTATCTAGTTCTTCATTTATACTTTGTGTTATTTTTGTTTTATTGTTTTCTATAATCATTTTACTTGTTGCTATTGGTATTTTTATTTCATGTATCCATAACTCAATATATTCTTTATAGTCTTCTCCGCTTCTTTTATATTTATTTACATTTTCTAGCATTGATTTTCCTGTTTCTTCTAATACTTCTTTAAGTATTTTTCCTTCTGAAAATTCAGGCTTTTTTATTACTTCTGATATTAAATATTTTTCCTCTAATTCTTCTAATCTATTTTTTAAGTTTGAATAATATTTATTTTTGTTGTAATATTCTACAAATAATGCTATAAAGAATAAAATGATTGGTAATAATCCTATATATATTCTAATATATAGGATTATATCTGCTGACAATAATAATATTTCTGATGTAATAATTACAAATAATAATAATACAAAATATAATATTTTATCTTTAAAAAATGCTGTGAAACTCATTCTTCATCTCCTAATACTAAAATGTACCCTTGTCCTCTTTTTGTTTGGATAATATCTTTTATTCCTAATTCTTCTAATTTTGTTCTTAATCTTGTCATATTAACTGTTAGTGTATTGTCATCTATAAAACTTTCACTGTCCCAGAGATAATTCATTATTTCATCTCTTGACACAATTTTTCCTTTATTTAAAACTAAAAAATGTAATATTTTTAATTCATTTTTTGTAAGTTCTATCTTTTTTTCTCCATTTTCTATTAGACTTTTCGAAATATTTAATATAAATTTATTACAATTTATTTTATTTTGGTTAATTTCGTTGTTTTGGGTTCTTCTTAATAATCCAGATATTTTTGCAAGAAGTATTTGGATATTATATGGTTTTGTTACATATTGGTCTGCTCCATTATTTAATGATATTAGTTCATCTATTTCATTATCTCTACTTGTTACTATTGTACTAAATTGCTCGTTCCTCGCAATGGTATAAATGAATAAAAGTAGAAATAAAATTGAAAATATTGTAAACCTCTTGTATAATATAATTATGTAA
>CAJFJM010000089.1 GCA_904384245.1 uncultured Clostridia bacterium | reverse complement strand
TAAGAACTTTAATATTAAAAATTAGGAGGTCTTTAAAATATGAAAGTAGCAATATATACAAGAGTTTCAACCCATATGCAAGTAGAAAAAGGGATATCTTTAGAAGCTCAAAAAGAAACTTTGATAAAATATTGTAACGATAATCGGATATGATTACGAAGTTTTTGAAGACAAAGGAATATCTGGAAAAAGTATTGAAAAAAGAAAATCTTTACAAAATCTACTTGATAGGTTAAAAGATTTTGATATTATAATTGTATGGAAATTATCAAGAATTGGTAGAAATATGCGAGATATTCTCAATATGATGTATGAATTTAATAAAAATAATGTAAGATTTATTAGCTACAATGAAAATATAGACACATCAAACAGTATGTCAAAAATGTTAATGTATGTTATAGGTATATGTGCAGAAATAGAAAGAGATAATACAAGCGAAAACGTAAAACTTGCAAAACGCCAAGAATTTGAAAACGGAAAAGTAACAGCAAAAAAAGTTCTTGGATATGATTTAATAAATAAACAACTTGTAATAAATAAAAAAGAGGCTAACATAATTAAATTTATATTTGAAACATACAATAAAACACATAACTATTATAAAACTGCCCAAATGTGCAATTCAAAAGGTTTTAAGGGCAAAAAAGGACAATCTTTTCACGCGAGCAGCATAAAAACAATAATTAAAAATCAAATTTATTGCGGTTTTAATAATTTTCATAATCAAGAGGTAAAAAAAGGAGAACATCAAGCAATTATAACAAAAAGTTTATATAATAAAGTAAATTCTATTGCATAAATTATAAAAAAATTGTAAAATGGAGGTATAAAAAAATGGGAGCTTTAACAATGGAAGTTGAAAAAATGAATAAAACTATAATTGAAAATCAAAAAGAAGTTGAAAGATTAACAAAACAACTAGAAATGGCAAAAGAAGAAAAGAAAACACAAAAGGAATATGAAAGAGACTTGAAAAAAGCCGTTGAACACGATTGCATGGAGTGTATGAAAAGAGATTTTAAAAAAGAAGGCTTTCAAAATGCCTGCATTAACTTACAATTAGTAACAACAAGACAAGCAATACTTGAAAATGTCCCAGAAAGTGAACTTGAACGACAATATTTAGACGATAACTACGAAAGAATCTTCAATAAAGTTAAAAAAATATATGCTAACAATGAAAAATCAAAAGAACAAATACAATTATTACAAAATCAAAAACAATTGGAGGAACAACAAAAACAGGAAGAACAAGACGCAAAATTCGAAAATGGTATAAAAATATTTTTTAATATATTAAAATGGATATGTATTATAATATTTGCACCAATTGTATTTTTATTTATATTTATTTCTATGTGTGCAAAAGGAAAATAGGAGTTATAAAAAGCTCCTATTTTTTATTATCTTTTATTTACTTTTAAAATCAATTTAAATCCGTTTTTATTTTCAGGTATAAATTTATATTAGTTTAATACTGACTAAGCTAAAAAGTGTATTTATTTTTGAATTATTTAGCACAATTTTTACAAATCAAATAACTTTTTCTTATATTGTCTTTTTCTGTATAACCTGTGTATAATTCATCACTATCTTTGAATTTTTTACCGCATTTTTGACATTTTTCAACAATCGGCATTTTTAAATTTGTTCTTTCTCTTTTGTACACTGTATAATCACATTTTAATTTTTTAATCTCTGTGAATTTAGGTTCGTTTTTTTGCTCCACTTCTTCAGCTACCGCCTGCACTTCTCCTGGCACTTCTTCAGCAACCTTTTTTGAAACTTCTTCCACTTCTTCAGGTACTTTCTCAACTTCTTCTTTTACTTCTTCATTCATATTATTTTACCTCCTCTAATTTAAAACTTACTACTTCAAATTCTTGCCCTTTTTCTTTATTCCACCAGTTATCATTCTCAATTTCTTTTAATTTTTCTGCTTGGTATCTTGAAATAAAGAACGGATTTCCTTTTCTTTTGTTTATTATTTCACCAGTATTCTTATTTCTTACTGCATATACAAAACTATATTCTCTCATTTATTCCTCCATTCCTTCTATTAAATAATCATATAAATTTTCTGGCGTAGATAAATCAACTTCATTGCTACAACCATCCCAACATTTAATTTCTTCTTTTCTTCCATAATCTTTTTCATATATCCACCAACTTATTAAGTCATCATAGTCATTAAACATCAATTTTAGCAATCTAACTACTATAGTTTCGTGAGATATAGATAAACTACTTACATTAAAGAAATCTGACTCAATTGCATCATCTAATTCCCTAGCCTTATGATTGGTTTCATCAACAAAATCATTTACTTGTTTCAATCTATTCATTATATCTGTAAATTCTTCCTTACTTATTATCACTTCTCCATCTCCTCCAATTCTTTATATGCTAACATTATCATTCTGTTATTATCATAACTTCTATATTGATACTTCTTAATAAAATCTTGTAGCTCTTCTTTACTGTCGCTTCTCCAATATCCTCCTGTTGTTGTATCTGACATTATTATGTACTTCTTTCTTAACTTCGCTACTTCTTCATTAAATACTTTTTCATCTTGTATATTTGCTAATTTCATTAAACTTTTTCTACTTATTTTATTTTCTTTTCCATAAGGTATTAGTTCAATGTTCATTTGTAACCTCCTATACTATATCCATCCCAATTCTTTACACTTTAAGTATATTGCTTGTAATTCTTTCAATGATAAATCAACATTACTCTCTCTATTCACACTTTTTAATATTTTAACTAAGTTTACTATTGGATAGTTATAAAATCTTGGGTTGTTTAATTCTATTATTTTTACTATTTCATCGTATACATCATCTTTAATTATTTGTCTATATTCTATCGTATCTACATCATTTTTAAACCTTTCTTCTTCTTTCACATAACCCATCTTTGAAAACATTTCATCAGCTTTTGACATATTTAATCTCCTTCCACTTTATAATCTTTTTTATCTAACTCTATGCTTTTTAAACTCTTTCCTGCTTTTACCATTTCTATCATTTTATTTATTTGTGACATGTCTGTTTCACTTCTATGCTCTACCACTATTGGGCTTTGTGCTTCCACAAGTCCGTGAGCTGTTTTACCTCTAAACATTGTAGTTAGTTCTTTTGTTTCTCCTATTTGAGCTGATGTAAGCATATTTTCTCTTATATAGTCATCTATCATTAACATTAATTCTTGCATTTCTTCATTAGGAGATTGTAGATATTTATTATATGTAACTGTACTCATACCAGCAAATGCACAAAAGTTTTCTTTACTTGGTGGGTATTTATATTTTTTATTTATTGTTATTAATGCCTCTCTATAATAATCAAATACTATTCTTAACTCATCTGCTGAATATTTAGGATTACTTCCTATTAAATTATGAGGTCTTAATATTTCATTTATTTCAATAGAACTTAATCCCTGCACTTCTTCTTGTGCTGATATTTGAGTTGTTATTATGTCTAATCTTTTTTCTAATTCTTGTGGTAAGTTATTTTTGTATTCTTCCATTATTTGATTTTTACCTGCTTGTACTAATTGTTCTTTTTTCTGCACTTCTTCTAGGTGTTCTTCTTTTGTTTTTAACATTTTTTTACCTTGCTTTTTCCTTTAGCATTCCTCCTTGACTAAATCTGAGTGTTTATATATATTTCCAATAACTTCAATAGTATCTAAATTTATACTATATAATAAATATGCTTCATCTTCTGTTGTTCTTTCATTTTCAAATACTTCTACATAAAAAGCTCCTTCTTCAAAAACTACTTTACCTTTTGCTACGAAAGTATCAAAATTTCCAACAAACATATCATAAGAAAATTCAATTATATCTCCCTCATATATTTCTTTTCCATTTTCATCGTTTAAGCCTGTGTATTGCCCTACTGTTTCTGGTATTACTTCAATCATATAAACTTCGTAGTCATCTCTATTAATATTATCGTTGACATTTAGTGTAATATAATATTTACCATTAGATATTACTAATGAGCCATAAACAAATTCTTCTTCAATATAGCTTGTATTGTTTTCTGTTGGTTTACCTCTAAATTTTATATTTTTCATACTTCCTCCTTATATTTACACTTCTTCTTATTGCATTGCTTTTCTGTTATGTTTTTTGGTTCTAAATAGCATTTGTGTAATTTACAATATGCTACCGCTTTATGTATTTTTCTTATTCTGCCATACAGGAATAACTCCGTATTCCTGCATAGTTTGTTTCCTTTTCTTATAGTTTCTCGTTTCTTGTTCATAGGCTAATCTCCTATTATTTTCAAAAACTCTTCTTTGAATCTTTTTGTAGGTTTAACCATACAGTTTTCTACCTTCTCGTCTAAAAAATGAGGAAATATTTTTATTTCATCTGCATTAAGAAAAGTAAAATAATCTCCATTTGTTGTTATTACATAAAAATCACCATATTTTTTATTGTCTTTTTTGAAATATCTTAATTCTGTTATATTTAATATCAATTTTTCTTCCATTTATTTCCCTCCTAAAATGGCAAATCGTCATCTGATACACTAAATGAAAAATCTTCTTGTTTTGTTGGCGTTTGTTGCCTTTGTTTTTGTGGCTCGTCCACACCTTCTTCTAATAAATTAAATTCACTTATAAAATATTTGTCAAAATATTTATATTTTGGTTTACCTTCTTCCGTTAATTCGTCTGTTTGTATTCTATAACAACTTGTCCAACCTTTTACAACTTCTATTTTACTTCTGTTTTTTACTTCTACACCTTTTTTAAATTGAACTTTCTTACTCATAAATATATCTTTTACTTCCCCATCTTCTTGTGTTTCTGTTCCTTTTATGTATATTTTATATCTCCCCTGTTCATCTTTATAAATTGTTAAAATACTTCCTTCATTTCCTATATTTACACTCATTTTTATTACCTCCTAATATCTACCATATTCCTTTATTGATTTTTCAATTTCCTCTAAGTTTACTTCACTTTTTCTTTTATAAAATCTACATTCTTCATTTTCGCAGTATAAATCTTTTAATGCTTTGCAATCTTTGTGTCCCTTTCTTTCCATATAAGCAAAACAATCCCTATTTTTCATTTTCAATTTCACCTCTTTTAAAATTTTTTATAAAACTCTCTATATAGGTAAAGCAATCATAACAAACTTCATGTCTCTTTCTTATGCTCCTATCATATTTACTGTATAATTCCATTAAATCGTTTTTTCTTATCTCTTTATTGCACATATCACATTTGTATTTTTTATCTATCATAATTTATCACTTACTTTCTTTTATTTATTATTCGTATAATAAATCTATTAATAAATTTGTCACTTCTTCCTTGTCATAAAAATTTTTACTTTTTTCTATAACTTCTTCTATCTTCTTTTTGCTAATAAATTTTTCTTCAACATATTTCATTATTTCATCTCTTAATTCCATGTTATTTCTAGTAAAAATTCTTGAAAAATCATCATCAAAATCACTACCCATATTACTTTTCCTCTCTTTCTTTATTTACATTTCATTATTCCATTCAAAAACTGAATCCATTGTAAATTCAAATATTTTAGTTGTATCTATTTCTTCTATTTCTTTGTTTTCTTCTATTACTTCTACCTCTCTGTTTAATCTTTCTGCACAGTCTAATCAACTTTTATCTTTTTAGGTAATTTATTCCTATCTTCTACCCATATATTTAATAAATCTATTACTTTCATTTTTCTACCTTCTTTCTTTAAAATTCTTTAAAATTAAGTATTGTTGCACTTTCAAGATTGTTGTTTTGTTCTATGCTTTCTTGTACCTCTTTTATGTCTTTGCAATCTTTTATTTTCGTTTTTCTATATATGTCACAGTATCCAAATCCAACTTCATAATTTGATTTTTTTGAAACGAATGACACAAAGTAATGATAATCTTCCATTATTTCTTTTCTCCTTCTATAATATTTAATACATTTTTTAATACTTGCTTTTGCCCTTTTATAATTGCTAATTCCTTTTCTTATAACTTTCAGATATCGCTTCATATTCGTTCTGTTTATCATCTATATAGTTTTCTGTATATTCTGTTACTTTATCTAATATAGATTCTTTTTGCTCTAACCTGCTACATTCTGTGTCTAATATTTTATTGGTTTGTTCTAGATTTACTATGTATTCCTTTATTTCTTGTATGTCTGTATATGTAAATTCACAACCGAATACATTCTTTTAAAGTACAATTATTGCATTTATTAAGTTTTTCTATTACTTCTTTATTCATTAGTTATTCCTCCCCCCCTCAGTTATTATGTTCTAGTCCATTCTACCCAATAGAAAAATTCTTTTGGGAAATGTAGTCCACCTGATAATTTCAATATTGCTTCTTTTGGTATTTCTTTATGTCCGCTTGCATATTCACAAAAAGTTTTATAATCCATATCACATTTTTCTGCTCCTTCTTTTAATGAATATTCTCTAAATGCACATGCTTCTCTAATTCTTTCAGGTACTATAAAATCTACTTTTTCTCTTTTTATTGTTTTCATAGTAAAATCGTGCATATAAGACATCTTTATTCTCCTTCCTCTAACAATTCTGGGTTGTCATATATGTTACCAGCGACTGTTGAATATTTAGAAATTATCCATAAATATGTGTCATAGTCATCTATCAAATGTTTATTTCTACAAGTCATAAATGCTCCATCTTTAAATCCTACTAATTGATACTTTTTTGCAAGTAGTCCATCACTTGTTCCATAAAATATTCTTCCATCTTTATTTAACTCTAATATATCTCCCTCATATATCTCTTTTTCGTTTTTATCTTTTAGTCCTGTGTATTGTCCTAATGTTTCTTTATCTATTACTGTGCCACTATCATATTTGCTATTTTGTACTATCACTCCAGCATCTTTTATTAATAAATCTTTTTTTGTATTTTTACTTCCCATACTGTATGTATCTTGTTCTAAATAAAAACCATATACCCATTTTCCTGTATTTTTATCTTTTCCTCTAAATCTATATTCTCTCATCTTTCTTCCTCTACTTTCTTAATAGCTTCTTCTAATTCCTCTGCTGTTATTTCTTCTAAGTCTTTTAATACTTCTTCTATGTCTTTTAGATTGTTAATCATTTTTTTAACTTCCTTATTTTTGTTCTATTTTTATACTTTTTTAATAAACTTGTACTGGTTTTTAAGGTTAAGTTTGTTAATTATGTCTGTTCTTAACACTTTTCTACTAATCCTGATTGAATTAAATCGTATAATTTATCTGTTGTATCTTTAGATATTCCTATATCGTAATCATTTGAGACTACATATATTTCTCTTTCTTTATTCATGTGTTTCCAGTCGCTATTTTCTCTTTTTTCTAATATTTCTATTGTATTTAATCCATTGTCGTATTTATATGTAGTTTCTGTATAATAATCTTCTTTACCATTTTCAAATAAGCATTTATGTGTTCTGGAATAGTTTTCTGTTTTTTTGAATCCAAACTTTTCTAATTCTTTTAAATCTACACTATCTTTTATTTTTAACATTCTTCCTCCCTTTCTACTGTATAACAGTTCGCTTGGTATTGTTCTTTAGTTAGTATTGTTTTTATTTGATAATCTACAAAAGTTTTACAATTTCCATAATACAAATAACAATAATTTTTTCCTTTATCTATTTTATGTATTAGTTTTCCATTTACATAGTCTCCTACTTTTACAACTTCTGATAGAATCTTGCTATGTTCTACTATTGCATTGTTTTTTCCAAGATATGTTCTGCCTTTGCCATATTTAAAAATTTTTCCCTTTTTAGTTCTTACATATTCTCCTATTTCAATCATTCTTCACTTTTCCTTTCAAAATATTTTACTGTGAAATCGACGGTCCTTATTCCTTCTTCATTTTCTAGTTCTTTCGTGTCTTTAGTATAAGGTGTATTGTCATTAATAAAATTTGCCATATAAATTATCATGTCTAAGTTTTTTATATTTTTTAATTGCAAGTAATTTATAAACTCTTTTAACTTTTCAATTTCTTTATCTTTTTCTTTTATCATATTTAAAACTGTTTCTATTGCTTGACTTATTTTAGGTATTGTATTCTTATATATTAAAATACTTTCGTTTAAACCTCATCTAATATTGCTTGGCAAAAATCTCTTATTTCTTTTAAATTGTCTCTTGCTTGTTTTTTTAATTTTTCTACACTATAAAAACCATTATGTCCTTTATGTAATAAATTTTCCTCTAAATCACTAATTAGTCCATTTATAATATATATTTTTGTTTCCATATTATTAAAGCTTTCATTATCATAGCTTTCACTTGCAGATATGTCTGTGTGCCCTGTTATATTGTCAATCAATTTAAACAAATCTATTGTCATTTAATCACCTTCTTTTTGTTTTCTTCGCTTATAATTGGAATATAATTCATCCATTCTCCATACATAATTTTCATCTGTTAATTTCTGTATTATATCTTCACTATAAGTTTCATCAATCAATTTTTTATTTTCTTTTATTCTATTTTTTACTTTTTGTTTTGGTATGCTATTCTCTAACAATGCTACTTTCTGTACATAATTTTCTTCTTCTAATTCTTTTACTCTATCTACTACATGTGCTATAGCTAATTGATTAGATATTCCTATCCAATTTGAATGTTCTGGTTTTATTAGCTCTTCACATCTTTTTATGTCTTTTTCTATATCCATCTTATAATGGTCTCTCCTTTCCACCCCTTTTCCCATATATACCAGCAATAGCATATAGCTGTAGTACTATATTTTTCAAATTTTCCATTCATTGCACATAATTGTCTTTTAGAATTTACATATACAAATTTAGGAGGATACTTTTCAAATAATTTTTTTCTTGCTTGTCCTTCTAAAAATTGTATTCTTAAAAACATTATTGTATAATATCCTTCCCATTGTCTGTCTAATGCCTTTTCAACAAATTCCTGTGCAAATTTATAGGGTGGATTAGTTAATATATCTGCCATTAAATCATCTTTAAAATATTTTTCATTTAAAAAATCTATTTGTTCATCTTCATAGCCTCTTTTAATTATGTCTGTACTATATACTTCATATCCTCTTTTCTTTAATACTTCACTTAAATGTCCTCCTCCACATGCACATTCCCATATGTCTTTATGTAATTTAATATTATCCTCTTCCAATTTATCTAAAAATATTTCTAATGCATGTGGGTCTGTTGCATAATAATCATTAGTTTCTCTATTTTTATTAGTATGATTACTAGCCCCTAATTGTACAAATGTATTATGCGTACTACTCATTTAATTCCTCCCATTTCAGATACTTTTTTAATCAAATTTTCTATATCTTTGCAATGATTCTCACAAAACTTTTCAAAATCACTATCTATTTTGTTATTTCTAATTTTTCTATCTAATTCTATGTATCTTATTAGATTTTCTATACTACGTTCTAAAATACTGTCTTTATCCACACCATTCAATTTTCTAGTAGCAGCTAATTCTTCATCATCTAAATCACTCATTTTGTACCTCCTCAATCTCTAAAATAACTTTTGTTTCTTTCCCATATTCGAATGTATCTTCAAATCCTATTACATAGTTTCTATTATCATCTTTTAATATACCTGCTTCTACCATACTGTCCAATATAAACTTTTTGGCAAAACACACATTGTCTAGATCTCGTCTTTTATTTCCTTCAATCCAATGAAAATGGATTTTAATAGGATTTTGATATTTAGGTAAGGAATTTATATACCAACCTATATCTTTGTCTACATTCTTCTTCATAGTAGCTCCTGCATACCTATTTTTTCTGCATTCGTTTATGTATTGGTTCAAGCTTGGTAACTTGAATGGAATTTCTACTCTGTTCATCTTCTGCTCCTCTCATGTAATTTTCACATCTATATACTTCTTTAAAATTTCTATCTTCTAATCTGTTACAACCTAAGCAGGTTTTACATTTTGTTTCC
>CAJFJM010000088.1 GCA_904384245.1 uncultured Clostridia bacterium | reverse complement strand
TAGCAAAGAAAAACATATGCACTCATATCCACATTGTTGGAGATGTGACACACCACTTTTATATTATCCAAAAGAAAGTTGGTTTGTTGCAATGAGCAAGCTAAGAGACGAATTAGTAGCAAATAATAATAAAGTAAATTGGTATCCAGACACAATAAGAACAGGAAGATTTGGAAAATTCCTAGAAAATGTAATTGACTGGGCAATTTCAAGAGATAGATATTGGGGAACACCACTACCAATTTGGACATGTGAAGATGAAAATTGTGGACATCGCGAATGTATAGGAAGTATACAAGAATTAAAAGAAAAAGGTATAGATGTACCAGATGATATAGAATTACACAAACCATATATAGATAATGTATATCTAAAATGTCCAAAATGTGGAAAGAAAATGAAAAGAGCAAAAGAAGTAATAGACTGTTGGTTTGACTCAGGTTCAATGCCTTTTGCACAATGGCATTATCCATTCGAAAATAAAGAAATTTTTGACAATAACTTCCCAGCACAATTCATATCAGAAGCAATAGACCAAACAAGAGGATGGTTTTATACATTAACAGCAGTAGGAACAGCATTATTTGGTAGAACACCATTTGAAAACTGTATAGTATTAGGACATGTATTAGATGAAAAAGGACAAAAAATGTCTAAATCAAAAGGAAATGGTGTAGACCCAATGGAACTATTAGACACAGTAGGAGCAGACGCAACAAGATGGCATTTCTATACATGCAGTAGCCCATGGCTTCCAACAAGATTAGGACTAAAAAATGTACAAGAAACTCGGAAGAGGATTTTTAAGTACATTATGGAATGTATACTCATTCTATGTTCTATATGCAGAAATAGATCAATTTAATCCACTAAAATATGCAGACTTCAAATCAGAAAACATAATGGATAAATGGATAATATCAAAATTAAATACATTAGTAAAAGAAGTAGCAGAAAAACTAGACAATTATGACATAACATCAGCAGCATTAGAAATAGAAGATTTTACAGATAGTTTATCAAACTGGTATGTACGTAGAAATAGAGAAAGATTCTGGAGTCAAGAATTAAATGATGAAAAAATAGGAGCATATGTAACACTATATAATGTATTAGTAACACTATGTAAAATATCAGCACCATTTGTACCATTTATAACAGATGAAATTTATCAAAACTTAGTTACAAACTTAGACCCAAAAGCACCAGAAAGTATACATTTATGTCTATGGCCAGAAGTAGATGAAACACTAATTGACAAAAAACTAGAACAAGAAATGGATTTAGCATACAAAATTGTAAAACTAGGAAGAAGTGCAAGAAACTCAGTAAACATCAAAAACAGACAACCACTATCAAAAATGCTAATCTCAATAAACACATTACCAGAATATTATGCTGACATAGTAAAAGAAGAATTAAATGTAAAAGAAATTGAACTTGGAGCAGACATGTCAGAATATGTAAACTTTGAAATAAAACCAAACTTACCAGTATTAGGAAAAGAATATGGAAAACTAATACCAAAAATAAAAGAAGAAATTTCAAAGAAAAATCAAATGGATTTAGCAAATACAGTAAAAAACGGTGGCACAGAATATATAGAAATTGACGACACACAAATCGGACTAAACGCAGAAAATTTACTAGTAACAATGCAAGGAAAAGAAGGATTCGCATTCAGTGGTGAAGGAGAAATAGGAGTAGTATTAGACACAAAAATAACACCAGAACTAGAAGAAGAAGGTTACTTAAGAGAGGTACTATCAAAAGTACAAAATATGAGAAAAGAAAGAGGATTTGAAGTATTAGACAGAATAAATCTATATGTAGCAGGAAATGAAAAAATAGAAAAAGTAATCAAAAAATATGAAGAAACAATCAAACATGACACTTTAGCAAATAACATTATTTATGGAGAAGAAAGAAAAGAATATGTTGACACAAACATAAATGGTGAAAATCTAAAAGTTGACATGGAACGTTAATCCCGGATGATAGGGACAGGCCGTTTTGTCCGAAAAAATAACAAGAAAGTTTGAAATCTGAAATATTATAGAATTAACTTTTCAAAATAACAAGACTAAAATTACATTATATAAGTTAAAAAAATATCTGCACTAGATAGCAAAAAACTAATTCAGAATAATAAAAATAGAAAATATTTTTAGCCTATTGGTAAATTATAATTATAAGAATTTATAAAAAATTATAAAAATATTTTACCAATAGGCACTTTTTATTGATAAGTTATTGACATAATGAGAAAAATAATATATTATGGTAACATAATTTTATCAAATATTGATTAAATGTAGATTAAATTTATTTCAAAACAAAATTTTATCAAAGAAGGAGACGTTTTAATGTCAAGAAAATCAAGAAAATCTTGTTGTTCACGAATTTTTCATATTATGGTACAGGGAATAAACAAAGAATATATTTTTGAAAAAAGAATAGAAAAGTTAAAGTATATGAGTTTACTAAAGGAAATGAAAACAGATAATGTTCAAATAATCTCATATACAATTATGGATAATCATGCTCATATGTTACTATATGTAAAAGATATTCAGAACATGAGCGAATTCATGAAAAATATAAATGAAAGATATGCAATGTATTATAATTACATAAATAAAAGAGTAGGAGTAGTATTTAGAAATAGATTTAAAACACAAGAAATATTATCCAGAAAACATTTATATAATTGCATAAAATACATTTATAATAATCCTGTCAAAGCAAACATCGTGAAAAAAATCATAGATTATCCATATTCAAATTATGAAAATTTTAAAGACGAGAAAATAATAGACACTATACTGCAAAAAAATGAAATTTTTGAACTCAATAATAAAAAGATTTCAAATAAAGAAAGTTTTATTGATACAAAAGAGGATATCAATTATTTTGTAGAAGATATTTTGAATAGTTATTCGAAATATAAATCTTTAAAAAATAAAGAAGATTTAAAAATAATTTTGTTAAAAATAAAAAATGAATTAGATGTATCATATGTGAATCTATCAGAAATACTAGAAATTCCCAAAAGCACTATATGGGATATTATGGCAGATAAATCTAAAAAAGAAAAATCATAAAAATTATACTACAAAAACAAACATATTTCAGACTCATTTTAAACAAATAATGACAAAATTATTAAAAATGTCATAAAAGTATTGTTTAAATAAATCTAATATTATATAATGTAACAAGTGCTTTGAATTTTTTTACAGTTAAATGATAAAAAATAATTTTGGACAAAACGGACAGTAACAAATTATAAAATTTAGATGAAAAAAAGACTCACAAACATTCGAATCCGGATGAAATGGAGTGTCCCTATTGTCCGAGAAAGGGAGATAAAGGATGGGATTAAAGTTACAAAATGTTTCTAAAACATTTATTGGAAAAAAAGCTGTTCAAGATATTTCTTTTGAAGTAGACAAGCCTGGCGTTTTTGGACTTTTAGGAACAAATGGAGCAGGAAAAACTACTACTATTAGAATGTTACTTGGAATTATTAAAAAGGATTCTGGGGAGATTACATGGAATGGCAAAAAAGTAGAAAGAAAAAATGTTAATTTTGGATATCTTCCAGAAGAAAGAGGTGTATATCCAAAAACTAAGATACATGACCAACTTATGTATTTTGCAGAACTTAAGGGAATGAAAAAGCAAGAGGCAGAAGAATCAATTAAAAAATGGGCAAAAGTGCTTAAAGTAGAAGAATATATACAAATGCCCGCTGAGAAGTTATCAAAGGGAAATCAACAAAAAATTCAATTTATGACTTCAATATTACATAATCCAGAGTTAATAGTTTTAGATGAACCTTTTAGCGGACTAGACCCTGTTAACTCAGAAATCTTGAAAAATGTTATTATAGATTTGGTTAAAGAAGGAAAATATATTATAATGTCAAGTCATCAAATGGCATCAATTGAGGAATTTTGTAGTGATATATTGATTTTAAATAAAGGTAAAACAGTTTTAAAGGGAAATTTAAAAGATATAAAAGAAACATATCCTGCAAATAGATTGGAAATTTCAACAAATTCCAATATAGAAAAAATTATTGAAGATAGTAATATGACAATAGAGTTCTCAAAAAATAATGAATACTCAATAAAATTAAATTCAGAAGAGTCTGCCCATCAATTGTTACAAACTTTAGTAAATAACAAAGTGATTATTGAAAAGTTTGAAATCAAAAAGCCAACATTAAATGATATATTTATAGAAAAGGTGGGTGAGTAGAATGAAGGATTTAAAGGTAGTAACATTATTTACAATGAAAGAAATGTTAAAAAGAAAGTCGTTTATAGTTACAACAATAATTATTTTAGTACTAATTATATTAGGATTTAATATACCAAACATTATAAACTTTTTTACTAAAAACAATACTCAAACAGAAAGTGAAACAGAGCTACTTATAGTAGATGCTAATAATGTTTTTGAAGGGACATTAGAAAATTTAAACTCAATGAATTTAGGATATAATATTAAGGTTTCAAATGAAAACCTAACATTTGATGATATAAAAAGTAAAATAGAAAATGAAGAAATAGAAGAAGCAATTATTATTGAACCAAAAGATACAAAAACATACAATTTAAGATATATAGTAAAAAATATGGCAACAATTTCAAACTTGCCAGAAGATTTACTAAATGCAATAAACACTGTTTATACAAATCTACAAATATCAAAATTAGGGTTAACACAAGAACAATTAAGCTCTTTAACCGCAAGTTTTGAATATAGTATTGAACAAACAGAAGAACAAGAAGTAAGTGGAAATGTAATGGTTATAATGCTACTATCATTAGTGTTATTCTATGCAATATATTTCTGTGCATATCAAGTATCAAGTTCAATAACAACAGAAAAAACATCAAAGATAATGGAAACATTAGTAACTTCAACAAGTCCAAGAACAATAGTAATAGGAAAAACAATTGGTATAGGAATTGTAGGACTAGTACAAGTTTGTTTATTTGTTGCAACAGCTTTAATATCAGCAAAACTTTTCTTAGAACCAGGAATATTAGAATCAGTGCTAGATATGTCTAAATTCACACCATATTTAGCAATAATTACAATTTTATATTTTATCTTAGGATATTTTGCATATGCATTACTTTATGCACTAACTGGTTCAACAGTAAGCAAACCAGAAGACATACAATCAGCAAACACTCCTGTTGCAATATTAGCAGTTATAGGATTTTATCTATCTTATTTTACAATGATGAATCCTACAAGTGATTTAAATGTATTTGCATCTATATTCCCAATTTCATCACCATTCTGCATGCCATTTAGAATAATGATGGGAGTAGCAAGCACTACAGATGTTATAATTTCTATTGCAATACTAGTAGTTACAATACTAATTGTAGCAAATGTAGCTATAAAAATTTACTCAAATGCAATATTAAATTATGGGACAAAGATGTCATTTAGTGATATGGTAAAAATTTATAAAGATAAGAATAATTAGTAATTAAAGAAGCATAGATAAAAAAGTCTATGCTTCTTTAATTACTTAAAACGATATTTCAAATAATGACAAAAAAGAAAAGTTATCAATTAAAATAGATTAAATAAGGTTAAATAAAATTTTGAAACAGAAATAAATTGCGAAATTTTAAAGTTCTAGAAAATAAATAAATATAAAAAGCATAAAAAATATTTTTCTCCCAACAAAAGTGCTAAAAATAAGCATTT
>CAJFJM010000087.1 GCA_904384245.1 uncultured Clostridia bacterium | reverse complement strand
ATAAAAAATAATTAAATAAAAAATAATTAAATAAAAAATAATTAAATAAAAAAATAATAAAATAAAAAAATAATTAAAAAAATAATTAAATAAAAAATAAATAAATAATAAAATAAAAAATAAATAAATAATAAAATAATTAAATAAATAATTAATTAAAAAATCAGAGAATTTAAATTCTCTGATTAAAAATTATTATTTAGTGATTTTGACTTTTTCTGTTTTCTTAGTATTTTCTTTATCAATAGCTTTTTTCTCATTTTGTTTTGTTTTAAGATTATCTTTTGCAACAGTCATCAATAATTTTATACGGTTTGTTTGGTTAGATTCACTAGCACCTGGGTCATAATCAACTGGAGAGATATTTGCTTCTGGGTATTTTTCTCTTATTGTTTTTATTACACCTTTTCCAACAACATGGTTTGGTAGACAAGCAAATGGTTGAACACATATAATGTTTGGTATACCATGTTCTATATATTCAATCATTTCTGCTGTTAAGAACCAACCTTCTCCTGTTTGATTTCCAATTGATAGAACATCTTTTACTTTTTCTTCTAGATGCCATATATCACATGGTGGTAGGTAATTCTTTTTAGAATTTGCAAGAGCAATTCGTATATCTTTTTCCATTATATCTATTAGTTTTATAGCAATTTTACTTATTTTTGAAGATGTTTTATTAGTATTTAATAATTTGTTGAATGTTATTTTATGTGTTGCCATAAATTTAACAAATCCCATAAAGTCTGGTAATATTACTTCTGCTCCTTCTTTTTCTAGTAGGTCAGCTGCAAAGTTGTTTCCAAAAGGATGATATTTTATTAAAACTTCACCTACAATTCCTACTTTTGGCTTTTCTAGACTTGTGTCTAATTCTATTTTTTCAAAATCATTTACTATATCATATATACTTTGTTTAAATTCTTTGTTTGTACTTTTTTCTAAAAGTTTTTTACATTTTTCCATCCATGTGTCAAATAATTTTTTAGTTTCTCCTTTGTTAACTTCATATGCTCTATTTTTTGTTAGCATTTTTTGTAATAGGTCACCATAGATAATACATTTAACTAATTTTTCAATAAGTTCTGGAGTTAGTTTAAATCCAGGCATTTTTTCCATTCCTACTACATTAAATGAAATTACTGGTATATTTGCAAATCCTGCGTCTTTTAGAGCTTTTCTTATAAATCCAATATAATTTGTTGCTCTACATCCTCCACCTGTTTGTGACATTATTAAAGCTGTTTTATTTAAGTCATATTCTCCTGATTGTAATGCTTCTATCATTTGACCTGTTACTAATATTGATGGATAACATGCATCATTATTTACATATTTTAATCCTGTTTCTACAGTTGCTTGAGTACATTCTCTTAGTAATTTTACATTATATCCACAAGTTTTTACTGCAGATTCTAGTAGTTCAAAATGTATAGGTGCCATTTGAGGAATTAAAATTGTGTAATCTTTTCTCATGTCTTTTGTAAATATTTTTTTGTTTATTCCATAATTTCCTTCGGCTTTTTCGGCTTCTTTTTCTTGTATTCTTTTATTCATACTAGCAAGTAATGAACGGATACGAATTCTTACAGCTCCTAAATTATTTACTTCATCAATTTTTATTAGTGTGTACATTTTATCATAACTAGATAGTATTTCTTCTACTTGGTCTGTTGTAACAGCATCTACACCACATCCAAAAGAGTTTAATTGTACTAATTCTAAATTATCATGTTTTCCTACAAAGTCCGCTGCTGCGTAAAGTCTTGCGTGATATACCCATTGGTCAACAACTCTTAATGGACGTTTTGCTTCTGTTTTATCAGAAATACTGTCTTCTGTTAATACACATAAACCTAATGATGTAATTAAAGTATCAATTCCATGATTTATTTCTGGGTCTACATGATAAGGTCTTCCTGCAAGTACTATTCCTCTTAGATTATTTTCTTCAATATATTTTACTGTTTCAGCACCTTTTGTGCGGATGTCATTTTTGCATTTTTGATATTCTTCTTCTGCTTTTTCGGCAGCTTGTAATAATTCTTTTTTTGTAAAGTTATATTCTTTAAATTCTGGTAATTCCATTATTTTTTTAGTTAGATTTTTGCTGTCAAAAGGTAAAAATGGATTTAAGAATTTTACATCTTTTGCTTTTAATCCTTCTACATTGTTTTTTAGAACTTCTGAATAAGATATAACTATAGGGCAGTTGTAGTGGTTATCTGCTTTTTCATATTCTTTTCTAGAATATGGCATACATGGATAAAATATAGTTTTTATACCTTGTTCTAGTAGACTTTCAATATGTCCATGTGATATTTTGGCAGGATAACATACAGATTCTGATGGCATAGATTCCATACCTTTTTCATATGTTTTTCTTGTACTTTTTTCAGATATTATTACTCTAAATCCTAAATTAGTTAAAAATGTAAACCAGAATGGATAATCTTCATACATATTTAAAACTCTAGGGATTCCTATAGTTCCTCTTGGTGCATCTTTTTCATCAAGTGGCTTGTAATCAAATATCCTTTTATATTTATATTGTACTAAGTTTGGTAAATCTTTTTTATTTGTTGAAAGACCTGCTCCTCTTTCACATCTGTTTCCAGATACATGTATTGCACCATTGCTAAATTTGTTTATTGTTAATTTACAATGATTTTCACAATTGTTACATCTTGTATGTGTTACTTTAATCTCTAATTTATCAAGTTCATCTGTTTTTAATATTTTAGAAGTATATTCCATATCTAAATTTGCTTCATATTGTTCTTTTGCAAGTAGAGCCATTCCGTAAGCTCCCATAAGACCTGCTATATCTGGTCTTATTACATTTTTACCTACGATTTTTTCAAATGCTCTTAGTACAGCATCATTATAGAAAGTTCCACCTTGTACAACAATATGATTTCCTAGTGTTTCTACATCTCTAACTTTCATAACTTTTTGAATAGCATTTCTAATTACAGAATATGATAATCCACTAGAAATATCTCCAACAGAATATCCTTCTTTTTGTGCTTGTTTTATTTTAGAATTCATAAATACTGTACAACGAGAACCTAAGTCAACTGGTCTTTTTGATTCTATTGCTTCTTTTACAAATTCACTAATATCAAGATTTAAGCTTTTTGCAAATGTTTCTATAAATGAACCACATCCAGAAGAACAAGCTTCATTTAACATGATGTTGTCAATTGTTCCATTTTTCATTTTTATGTATTTCATATCTTGACCACCGATGTCTATTATTGCTGTTACATCTGGTTCAAATTTTTTGGCTGCTGTAAAGTGAGCTATTGTTTCAATTTCATTTAAATCTACATTTAATGCTGTTTGAATTAGGCTTTCTCCATATCCAGTTACACCACTATATCTAAGTGTAGCTTCTTTTGGTAATTCACTATATAGTTTTTTTAGCATGCTCATAACACTTTTTAGTGGATTACCTTCATTACTTCCATAAAGAGAATATAAAAGGTTATCCTCAGAATCTATTAAAACTATTTTTGTTGTTGTAGATCCTGCATCTATTCCAAGATAGCAGTCCCCTTGATATGTAGATAAGTCTTTTCTTATTACTTTTGCTATATCATGTCTTTTCTTAAAATCTTCATATTCTTCTTTGTTTTTAAATAGAGGTTCTAAAGGATGTGTTGTATTATCTTTAGAAATTCTTAAGTTTTCTATTTTTTTCTTTAATTCTTCTGGTGTAATTGGTGCAGATTCTAATGAATCTAATGCAGCACCTTTAGCAACTAATAGATGTGCATCTTCTGGAACTATTGTTTCCTCAGGTGTTAGACCTAATGTTTCTACAAATCTTTTTCTTAGTTCAGATAAGTAATTTAAAGGACCACCTAAAAAGGCAACATTACCTCTTATTGGTCTACCACATGCTAATCCACTAATTGTTTGGTTTACTACAGCTTGTAAAATTGATACAGCAATATCTTCTTTTGCTGCTCCTTCATTTATTAAAGGTTGTACATCTGTTTTTGCAAAAACACCACATCTAGAAGCAATTGGATATATTGTTGTATAATTTTTTGCAAGTTCGTTTAAACCAGCTGTGTCCGTATGTAATAAAGATGCCATTTGGTCTAAAAATGCACCTGTACCACCTGCACATGTACCATTCATACGTTGTTCAATTGATTTATCAAAATAAATTATTTTAGCATCTTCTCCACCTAGTTCTATTACTACATCTGTTTGAGGAATGTATTTTTCTACTGCTCTTTTACAAGATACAACTTCTTGAATAAAAGATACTCCTAAGAATTTACTAGCTGACATTGCTCCTGAACCTGTTAAAGCTATTGTGAATTTGTTTTCTGGATATCTTTCTATAAGGTTTTCTAATACTGTACATAATGTGTTTTTTGTATCTGAAAAATGCCTCTTATAGTCTTCATATATAGGTGTTAAATTATTGTCCATAACTACAATTTTAACTGTTGTAGAACCGACGTCTAATCCAACGTGTAAAATTTCATTTTTATTCATGACAAAATCATCCTTTCTGTACATTAAATATATGTATCAACACCCTAATTTTATACGGAAAATTACATTTTGTCAAATGGAAAATAATGTATAATTTAATCTGTTTTTTGTAAAAGTTTTTAAGTATAAACTTACTGTTTGATTTAAAATATTGAAGTAAAATATTTTATGTTCTAAAAAGGACAAACAAATAATATAATGTACAAAGTGAAAAGTATAAAGATATAAATCACTTTTTAAATACATTAATTATTTAAGTTGGAGGTTAGGTATGAAAAATAGGAAGATATTTTTGTTGTTTTTAATTTTATTTATTTTATTGTTAATAGGTGGATATTTTGGTATAAAATATATAAAAGATAAAAAAGAGGAAGAAAATATTCAAGAATATACTCCAGAAGAAGAAATAACAGAAGAACAATATAGGCAGACTATTGTGAGTTTGTATTTTGCAGATAAAGAAACAGGAGAGTTACTACCAGAAGCTAGAATGATTGATATTAAAGAAATAATAAATGATCCATATAATGTTTTGATGAATATGTTAATAGAAGGACCAAAAAATGAGAAATTTGCAAAAGTTATACCTGATGGTACAAAAGTTTTAAGTATAAATAAAGAGGGAGATACTTTAACAATTGATTTTTCTTCAGAGTTCTTAAATTATGATAAAAATGCAGATATTGCTAAAAATAATTTGATCTATAGTATTGTAAATACGATGACAGAGTTAACTGAAATAAATCATGTTAAATTTTTGGTTAATGGTGAGGTAAATTCAGATTTTTCTGATACTTATGTAAGAAAATAGTTTTTTAGGAATATTTTTATAATTTATAGTTTTAAACAGGTTGACTTAAAAAGAAGTTATAATATAGATTTTTAAAATTTATATTACAACTTCTTAATTTTTCCTGTAAAAATAATGTAGTGATTTATAGTCAAATGTTAATTATGTTAAGAACTTATTAAAACAAAACAATTGAAATAAAAAGGCATCTATGTTAGAATATATTATATAAAAATGTATTTAGAAAAATATCAAATTTTGTTATAGGAAATATGGTTATGTGATTTAAAAATTAAAATAAAAAGGAGGCAAAAATTTTGGAAGGTATAGGAATAGGAACAAGTGATTTTAAGAAATTACGTATAAAAGATTATTATTATATAGATAAAACCATGTATATAAAAGATATATTAGACAATAAAAGTGAAATAGTATTAGTAACACGTCCAAGAAGATTTGGAAAAACCTTGAACATGAGTATGCACAAAAAAAGACAGCAAAGAATTATTTCAAGGTTTAAAAATATTAGAGCAAGAAGAAAAATACACATCAAAATTAGGATACTATCCTGTAATTTATGTAACTCTAAAAGATGCAGGTTTAATGAACTATAATTTAATGATGATGCAATTAAAAACAATAATGATGGAAGTATATTATGAACATAGATATGTATTAGAAAAAGAAGAGATGTCAGAAGGAGAAAGAAAAATATTTAATAGAATGTTATCAGCAGAAGCAAATGATATAGACATTATGAATAGCTTAAAAATATTATCAAAAATATTATATCAATATTATAATAAACCAGTAATATTGTTAATAGATGAATATGACGTACCTTTACAAAATGTATATATACAAGGATATTATGAAGAAGCAGTAAGTTTTTATAGAACATTTTATGGAGCAACATTTAAAGATAATCCATATTTAGAAAAAACAGTAATAACAGGAGTATCAAGAGTAGCAAAAGAAAGTATATTCAGTGGAGCAAATAATTTTGATGTGTATACAGTTTTGGATGATGAATTTAGTGATGATTTTGGAATAACAGAAGAAGAAATGGAAAAGGCAATACAAGACTTTGGAATAGAAGAAGATAGAAAAGAGATAAAAAAATGGTATGATGGATATAGAATAGGAAATACAGAAGGAATATACAATCCATGGAGTATACTAAATTATTTAAAAAACAAGCAACTAATGCAGTATTGGGTAAATACAAGTTCAAATGACTTAATAAAATTAGTATTAAAAAATTCTAGTACAGTAAAAGAAAAAATGGAAAGATTATTAAAAGATGAAGAAATAGAAGTACCAATAAACCTAGAAACAATAATAGTAGGAATAGAAAATAATGAAGATAATATATGGGGGTTAATGCTAGGAACAGGATATTTAAAAGTAACAGAGGTAGTAAACCTAGCAGAACATATTTATAAAGTAAAATTACCAAATTA
>CAJFJM010000086.1 GCA_904384245.1 uncultured Clostridia bacterium | reverse complement strand
GGTCCTTAAAATCCCTTCTAGAAGGGATTTTAAGGACCGTCCCTCAATCCCTCCTAGGACCATCCCCTAATCCCTCCTCTCAAATAAATAATACTGCATTTCTTCCCTTATGTCTTTTATTTCTTCTATTTCTGCTGGTAATGTTTCATTTATATAATATATATTTCCATCATTATCTAATGAAATATATTGATTTTGTGCTGGTAATTTGTCTTTTATACTGTATAGCCATTTATAATATGGAGAAATTTTTATATCCATTTGGTTTATTATAGTTGTTAATAACATATCTGGACTTATATATTCATTATCTAAATCTACTTTTTTATCATAATTTGATAATATAATTCCTTCTGTTGTATATTTTCTAAGTAAATTTGTTTTTTCATCATCTGTATTAAAATATGATAATTTTTGTAAAATATCTTCTCCTTTACTGTTATATAGATATGGTAAATGGTCTCCTAAAACTACTATTATTGTTGGTTCTTCTAGTTTTTGAATTTCTTCATAAAGTCTTTTTATTTGTACATTTGTATCATATACTCCTTGTGCATATGATAAAATTGTTCCTGTTTCTTCTTCTGTAAGTGAGCTGTTTGTTACGTTTATATCATAGTTATCGTATTTTTCTTTATAAAAAGGCATATGTGTTTCTATTGTTGCTGTCATATAAAAGATTCTATCTTCTGGTGATTTATTTTTTAATGTTTCTATTACATTATCTACTAATGCTTCATCTGATAGATGTGTTCCTTTTATTTTTTGTTCATAATCTTCCATTGATTGGTATTCATTTACATATTGGTCAATTCCTAGCTTTTTATATACATTTTCTGATGCATAATAATCTCTACCAAATACCATTTTTGTTTTATATCCATTATTTTTTAATTCTTTTATTATTGAAGGATTATCTTCAGATTCTTTTCTGCTATATAATTGTATAAATGGATGATATCCTGTTCCAAAATATGCAAGATTTCCTCCTGTTAATAATTCAAATTCTATATTGCTTGACAGTCCTCCATATGATGAAGATAATAGATTAACACTTGTTCCTTCTTTTTTTAGATTGTCCATATTTTCTGTTACATCTTTATCAAACTCTACTTCTTCTATCTTTTCTATATCCCAATATGATTCTTGGAACATTACTATTATATTTGGTTTTTGTAAATCTTTTGTTTCTTGGTCTATTTCACTCGCTTTTTCTAGTTCTTGTTTTACTATTTCTTCATTATATCCATCTGGTGGAGTACTTCTATTTTCTAATTCCATTCCATACATTCCTGCAAGAACACCATATTTTATGTAATAATCAAGCCCTGTTGTTGTTGCTTCATAATCTTTTCTTCCATCAACATCATATATTGTGTTTAAAATAAATGTATCTTTTGGTTTTATTGGTACAAAAATTATTGCAAATGCAACTATTATTGATACACCTATAATTATTCTATTTTTGTTTGTTTTTATTTCATATGAATATTTTTTTGATATTATACATATTCCAATAAGTAAGACTAGTAAGATTAAGTGTTGTACATAATCTATATGCTGTAAAACATCACCTTTTACTAACCCTGTAACTTCTCCTATATTGTTTAAAAAATATACGTCTGATAAATATATTGGTGAACCTGTATAATATAATTTTATATTACTTATTATTGATATTATAAATATAATAATTGCTATGATGTATGTTGCAATATGTGTTTTTTTTACTATTGCAGTTATTAAAAAATATATTCCATACATTATGGCTGCTGAAAAAAATAGTGCTGGCATATATAAATAAGATAATCGTAGATTGCATATACCATAACTTAGTAACTGATTTAAAAATACGGGTATAATTGCTATTATTAGTAATTTATTTATTTCTTTTCTTATTTTGTTATTATCTTTTTTTGTTTCTTTCTCTTTTTCTTTATCCATATTTTTTCTTGTATCTTTATTCTTGGATTTTTTTATATCTATAGACATATCTTTTTCTATATCGTTATTTATATTTTTTTTCATATCTATAGTCACATCTTTTCCTATATCATTATTTACATGTTTTTTCATATTTCTATTCATATTTTTTTAACTCTTTTTATTTTCATAGTCCTTTCTTTCTATAATATCCTTATAATATCTTTTTTAATTTTCCTTTTTACTATAAGAAAAAATTTTAAGGTCCGTCCCCAAAATCCCTCCTATGAGGGATTGGCAGGACCGTCCCTTAATCCCTATTCTTCCCATTCTAGTTCCCAGTCTGAAATTTTTACAGTGTCTCCGTCACATACTCCTAATTCTTTTAGTTTGTCATCTATTCCCATATTTTTTAGGCATTTGTGGAAATAGTACATTGATTCATTGTCTTCTATGTTTATTCTTCCCATTAGTCTGTCTACTGCTCTTCCTTCTACTATAAAGATGTCTCCTTCTTTTCTTGCTGTCCATTCTTGGTCTTTGTCTTTTAGTGTATATACCATTTTTTCTTCATATTCAAATAAATCTTCTTTTGGCAATGTTTTTAATATTTCTGTTACATGGTCTATTAGTTCTTGGACTCCTTGTCCTGTTACTGCTGATATTTTATATATTTCTAGTTTTTCTTTTTTTGCTAAATTTTCTAGTTCTTTTAAGTTTGTTTCGTCTTGCATTGCATCTATTTTTGTTGCTACTATTATTTGTTTTCTTGTGCTTAATTTTTCACTGTATTTTTTTAGCTCTTCATTTATTGTTTTATAATCTTGTACAGGATTTCTTCCTTCTTGTCCTGAGACATCTATAAAATGTAGTAATAGTCTTGTTCTTTCTATATGTCTTAAAAATTGAAGTCCTAATCCTACTCCTTCACTTGCTCCTTCTATTATTCCTGGAATATCTGCTATTACAAAACCGTCTCCTGTTTTTGTTTTTACTACTCCTAAATTTGGTTCTAATGTTGTAAAGTGATAATTTGCAATTTTAGGTCTTGCTTCTGTTACTGTTGCAAGAAATGTTGATTTACCTACATTTGGATATCCAAGTAGTCCAACGTCTGCAAGCATTTTTAATTCTAATATTATTTCTTTTTCTTCTCCTTTATCTCCATCTTCTGAAAATCTAGGAGCTTGTCTTGTTGATGTTGCAAAGTGTGAGTTTCCTCTTCCTCCTCTGCCTCCTTTTAAAACAAGTTCTGTCTGTCCTGGATTTGATAAATCTACAATTACTTTGTTAGTTTCGGCATCTCTTACTACAGTTCCTATTGGTACTTTTATATATAGGTCTTCTCCATATTTTCCATTACAATGGTTACCACTACCATTTTCTCCATTTCCTGCTTTATATCTTTTGTTATATCTAAAATCAATTAAGGTGTTTTTGTCTTTATCTACTGTAAAATAGATGTCTCCACCTTTTCCGCCATCTCCTCCGTCTGGTCCTCCTGCTGCTACATATTTTTCACGACGAAAAGTTGCTGCTCCATTTCCTCCATCTCCTGATTTGATTATTATTTTTGTGTAATCTGTAAACATTTTTATTCTTGCATATATATTTAACTTATTAAATACATATGCTCTCCTTTCTTTTATTTTTATGTAAATATATTTTTAAGATTATGATATCTTCTACTTTGAAGTATTATACATTGTTATAATATCTTTTTTCATTTTGTTCTAATAAAATAATATATAAATTTTAATATTAACTTTATAATATTAAAAAATTTAGTATTCACTTTATATCTCATTATTTTAAATTTTTTCTTTTATTTACTTGTAACTAATAATTTACATTCTACTATAGATTATTATAAAATTTATTCAAAGTAATCTAATTTCATTGCTTTTTTTACTTTTTTCATTGTTTCTTTTGCTGTCTTTCTTGCCTTTTCTGTTCCTTCTTTTAAGTATTTATCTACTAATTCTGGATGTTCTTCATAATATTTTCTTTTTTCTCTTATTGGTCTTAAATATTCAATTATATTTTCTGCCAATTGTTTTTTACATGCTACACATCCTCTTTTTCCTGCTCTACATTCTTCACATACTGTTTTTACTTCTTCAGGGTTAGAAAATAATTTATGATAATATGCTACCATACATATATCAGGATTACCTAAATCGTCTTTTTTTATTCTATTTGGGTCTGTTATTGCACTCATTACTTTTTTTCTTATTTCTTCTTCACTGTCTGATAAATAAATTGCATTTCCGAAGAGATTTTCCCATTTTTTCGTTTCCATCTAGTCCTTTTATTCTTTTTCCTTCAGATAATACTATTTGAGGTTCTTTTAATGTTTCTCCATATATGCTATTGAATTTTCTTACTATTTCTCTACATTGTTCAATAAGAGGCTCTTGGTCTTCTCCTGCTGGTACTAGTTCTCCTTCAAATGTTGTTATATCTGCTGCTTGACTTACTGGATAACCTAAAAATCCATATGTTACACTTTCTCCAAATAAATCCTTTTTTTGTGCTATTTCTGTTTTTACTGTTGGATTTCTTTGTAACCTTGCTATTGTTACTAAATTTGAATAATATACTGTAAGTTCTGCTGTTTCTGGTATCATTGATTGAATATATATTGTTGTTTTTTCTGGATCTATTCCACATGATAAATAATCAAGCATCAATTCTCTTACACTATTTCTTACTTTTTCTGGATTATTAAAATTATCTGTTAGTGCTTGAACATCTGCAATTAGGATATACATATCATATTCTCCACTGTTTTGCATTTCTACTCTCTTTTTTAATGAACCAAAATAATGCCCTATATGCATTTTTCCTGTTGGCCTATCTCCTGTTAATATTCTTTTTTTCATATTTTTATCACCTTTTTCTTAAACTTTTAATATGTATTATTATACTAAATAAAGCCTTGATTTTCAAGGCTTTATTTTATATTTTGTGCTATATAATTTAATCCAACTTTTTTAATATTTTGTTATTAGATGTGGTGTATCAGGATTAGTTGCATCATCACTAATTGTTATCTCAACTTGAGGACTTTAAGTATTAGTCTGAGTAACAGTTAAACTCGTACTAGCTTCAGAATAACCACTAGCTGCTCCCTTTTCACTACAAGTCAAACCAACTTTATTTCCACTTTCTTTATCAATTCCATCTGATAATCCTTCTATACCTGAATCTATTTTTCCTCCCTGTTCTTGTATATATAAACCAGGATATCCTCTTTTACCATTAACATAAGTTTGCGTATGTCCATATAATGGACCTCCTAAATAACTTGAATAATTATCTCTTTGTTCTTTTCCTTTATCTGTTAAACATTCTTCTATATCTTCGTAATTAATACTTCTTGCTTTTATATTTTCCCTACTACCAAACTTTTCAGCTATTTCATTTAAAATTGTTACCCCATTATTATATCCATTAGTCCTTCCTAAATATAAGTAATTAGATACTGTATAAGAACTTATTAATTTTATAGTCCCATCACTATATTTTTTTAATACTCTCCAATTAGTGTTACCCTGATTTATATTTTGACTACGACTGTAGCCACTCATTTCAGATGTTACAACGTAAGTTTCTGAATTAACATCTGGAATATAATTCACATAATCCCCAACATTTATTCCTTTTCTATCTACTATCTCTCCTACTGTACCATTTTCTTTATAAATTATTGATTTATAACCATCCATATCTACAGTAATAGTTTCATCAGTTTCTTCTTCTACTGTCCCTCCTAAATTTACAATTTCTTCTTTAAAACTATCTGAATCAAATTTTCCTGTATTATCATAACTACTTCCTACTGCTATGTTTATTTTTTCTTTTGCTCCTGATTCAGCTGTTTGCTCTTTTGCCTTTTGTGCATTACTTAATATTCCATTTGTGCCACTTAGTGCTGCTATTGTTACTCCTGCTAAAATTAGTAATACTATGATTGTCCTAATATTCCGTTATGACTATTTTTTAAAATTTAGCCAACATTTTGTAATTTATTATCTTCTTTTCCCATATTTAAAATATTGAATTTATAATATATAGTTATTTCTTTATTTTCTGATATTTCTATC
>CAJFJM010000085.1 GCA_904384245.1 uncultured Clostridia bacterium | reverse complement strand
TGTGATTGGAATGCTTGTAGCCCTTCTTAAGATAAAATAAATGAGGAAGCGCGAAGTATGTAGCGAGAGGCTCGTTTGTTTTATCTTTAGAAGGGCTAATGCATGTATTGAGCCGAAAATTAAAAAATTTATATAATAACTTCTTTTGGCTGGCGGTTTATTTTAGCCGTGAATTGTAACATAAGAATATTAAGTTATTATTAAGTTTATTAAAAACATATTGCTCTCTATCATATATTATAGTATAATTAGTATAGAGTCGAAAAAAAGAGGGGTTATATGAATTATTATTTAGATAAAATTTATTCTGACAAAGAATTTATAGATACTATTTCTGATATTATAGAAAATCCAACTGTTCAAGAAATGAAAAATTTTAGACAACATTATGAAACTAATTGTTTTGACCATTGTTTAATGGCTTCATTTTTATGTTTCCACTTTTGTAAGAAATATCATTTAGATTATGTTTCATGTGCTCGTGCTGCCATGTTACATGATTTATTTTTATATGATTGGAGAAAAAGACAAAATGGTAGAAAAGGACTTCACGCATTTACTCATCCTCGTACAGCTTTTGAAAATGCTAGTAAGTTATTTAATTTAAATGATAAAGAAAAAGATATTATTTTAAAACATATGTGGCCTGTTACTTTATCTTTGCCAAGATATATTGAAAGTTATGTTTTGACTTTTTTTGATAAACAATGTGCTATGTCTGAGACTTTGGATGTTTTACGTAATCGTTGTTTTCAGAGAAAAGTATTTAGATATGCTTACGTGTTTTTTAGTATAATCATTTTTAGATTTTACTAAAATATAAAAGTAATATTTTCAATTTAAAATAATTTTTATTTAATATGTATAAATTAAAATTTTATATTATATCTTATATAGTATAAAAAAGCGTTTATGGTTTATTATAAATCTAAATTATTGATTAAATGTCTATAAATATAACTTGAATAAGAAAAAAATATAGAGTATTACCTATTTAATGGTAAAATACTCTATATTTTTCTTTATTATTCAGCTTTTTTATCTTCTACTTCTGTTGCTTCTTTTTTGTCTTCAACAGGTTCTTCTTTAACTGTATCAACAACTTCTTGTACTGTTACATTTTCTGTTTCTACTGCTGGTGCTTCTTCTGGAGCTGATTCTACTGGTGTTTTTGCTTCTTCTGAAATTGGTTCTTCTGCTAAATCTTCTTTAACAACAATTTCTCTGTTTTCTATTCTTGCTCCTACTTGTTCTTTAGTTTTTGCAGCTTTTCCTACTCTATCTCTTAAATAGTATAGTTTAGCTCTTCTTGCTTTACCTACTCTTACTAATTCTACTTTTTCTACTAATGGTGAATGTACTAAAAATGTTTTTTCAACACCTACTCCATAAGAATTTTTTCTTACTGTAAATGTTTGGTTTAGTCCTCCACCTTGTACTTTAATAATAATTCCTTCGAAAACTTGGATTCTTTCTTTGTTTCCTTCTTTAATTCTAACATGTACTTTTACTGTATTACCAACTTTTAATTCTGGTATTTTGTTTTTTAGTTGTTCATGTTCTATTGATTTTATAATATCCATTTTAGAAATTTCCTCCTTTTTTTATTTTTAAGCGGTACCTTTTTGGCACTTTAATTTTGTTTTTTCAAATTTTCTAAAATCTGCTTTTCTTCTTTAGAAAATTTGTATTTTTCTAATAAATCTGGTCTCTTTTTTAATGTATTTTTTATCGCTTGTTCTTTTCTCCATTGTTTTATTTTTTGGTGATGTCCTGATATTAAAACTTCTGGTACTTTTTGGTCTTCAAATATTTCTGGTCTTGTGTATTGTGGATATTCTAAAAGTCCGTTTGAAAATGATTCTTCTTCTGTAGAGTCATTTTTTATTACTCCTTCTATATATCTACTTACACTGTCTATTAGTACCATTGCTGGGATTTCTCCTCCTGTTAAGACATAGTCTCCTATTGAAATTTCTTCATCTACAATTTTATCAATAACTCTTTGATCTATTCCTTCATAATGTCCACATAGTAATATTAAATGTTTTTCTTTAGATAGTTCTTCAACTTTTTTTTGATTTAAAGTTTTGCCTTGTGGTGTAAGATAAATCATTTTTGAGCCTTCTTTGTATACTGATTTATATGCATCATATACTATATCTGCTCTCATGACCATTCCTGCTCCTCCACCATATGGAGTGTCATCTACTTTTTTGTGTTTGTCTTTTGAAAAATCTCTGATATTTACTAAGTTTATATCTATCAAATTTTTTTCTTGTGCTTTTCCTAAAATACTTTGATTTAATGTTTCAAACATTTCTGGGAAAAGTGTTAACACATCAAACTTCATATTTACTCCTTATCTTAATCCTTTTAACATATGAACTAATATTTTACCTTCTTTTAGGTCTATTTCTTTTATTACATCTTCAATTCCTGGTAATAATATTTGTTTTCCATTTAAGTCTTTTACTACATATACATCATTACTTCCTGTATTAAATATGTCTTCTAAGATTCCTAATTTTTCTCCTTCATCAGTGTAGACATCTAAGTTTATTAAGTCTGCTATGTAATAGCTTCCTTCTTCTAATGGTGTTGCATCTTTTCTTTCTATTTGTATATAGAAATTTCTTAAATCCTCTGCTTGTTCTACTGTGTCTACTCCTTTGAATTTTATTAGTACCATATTTTTATGATATTTTACTTCTTCGATTTCATATTCTTTTTTAGAATTTTTGTTGATTAAGCTTACTTTTTTTAATTCTTCAAACCTTTTTACATTTTCTGTGTATGGATAAACTTTTACCATTCCTTTTACTCCAAATGTATTTACGATTTGTCCAATTTCAAAAAATTCTTGCATAAATTCTCCTATTCTTCAATAAATTCTACACTAACTTTTTTTCTTTGTTTTCCAGCAACTGCATTCATGACTGTTCTAATAGATTTTGCAATTTTTCCTTGTCTTCCTATTACTTTTCCCATGTCTTTATCAGCTACTTTTATTTCAAAAATTATTGATTTTTCATTGTCTGTTTCTTTAATTTCAACTGATTCTTTGTCATCAACTAGATTTAATATCATTGTTTCTAAGATTTCTTTCATCTTAATCCTCCTAAAGCTTATTTTGCTTTTTCGATTAGTGCTTTAACTGTTTCTGTTGGTTTTGCTCCATTTTTTATCCATTTTGCTAATTTTTCTTGGTCTAATACTATTGTTGATGGTTCTGTCATTGGATCATATGTACCAATTTGTTCAATTATTTTTCCATCTCTTGGGCTTCTTGAATCTGCCACTACAATATGATAAAATGGTGCTTTTTTCTTTCCTTCTCTTTGTAATCTAATTTTTACCATTTCTTTCACCTCCTGAAAATTTAGGGTTTGCCCTATAATAAAACCTGGTAATAGTTTTACTTTAAAATAATATATATATTATTTTAAATTTATAAATTTTTGCGTATTTGATTGATGTTCTATCATATGCCAAATTTTATAAATTTAAAAGATAATAACTTGATTTTTTACATTTTAAAACCTTTTAATGCTGATGGGTCTATATTTTTCATTAAGTTTTTCATTCCACCTTTATTTTGTTTTAATTGTTTCATCATTTTTTGTGTCATTTCAAATGATTTTATGAATTTGTTGACATCTTGTACTGTTGTTCCACTTCCTTTTGCAATTCTTAGTCTACGACTTCCATTAAGTATTTTGACATTTCTTTTTTCTTGTTTTGTCATAGAACAAATCATTGCTTCTATTTTTACAAATTCTTTATCATCTACTTTTAGGTCTTTTATTTTGTTCATTCCTGGTATCATTTTTAGAAGTGATGAGAATGATCCCATTTTTTTGACTTGTCTTAATTGTGCTAAATAGTCATCTAAATCTAGTTCATTTTTTCTCATCTTTTTTTCTAATGCTTCTGCTTGTTCTAAGTCAAAACTTTCTTCTGCTTTTTCTATTACTGATAAGATGTCTCCCATTCCTAATATTCTTTGTGCCATCCTGTCTGGATGAAATACTTCTATATCACTTAGTTTTTCTCCTGTTGCTGCAAACTTTATTGGTTTTCCTGTTACTTTTTTTACAGATAAAGCTGCACCACCACGTGTGTCACCATCTAGTTTTGTTAGTATAACTCCATCTATTCCTACTTCTTCATTAAATGTTTTTGCTACATTTACTGCATCTTGACCTGTCATACTGTCTACTACTAATAGGATTTCATGTGGTTTTACAGATTGTTTTACATTTTTTAGCTCTTGCATTAGTTCTTGGTCTATTTGCAAACGTCCTGCTGTGTCTAGTATAATTACATCATTTAATTTTGACATTGCTACACTCATTGCTTGTTTTGCGATGTGTACAACATCTTTTGATTGTTCATTACTAAATACTGGTATGTTTAATTGTGCTCCTACAACTTGTAATTGTTTTATTGCTGCTGGTCTGTATATGTCACATGCTACTAATAATGGCTTTTTTCCTTGTTTTCTAAATAGGTTTGCAAGTTTACCTGCTGTTGTTGTTTTTCCTGAACCTTGAAGTCCTACAAGCATTATTATTGTTGGTGGGTTTGGTGTAAATTGTACTTTGCTTTCTGTCCCTCCTAATAATTCTACTAGCTCATCTTTTACAACTTTAACTACTTGTTGTCCTGGTGTTAATGATTTTAAAACATCTTGTCCTAATGCTTTTTCTTGAACAACAGCTATAAAGTCTTTTACTATTTTATAGTTTACATCTGCTTCTAGTAATGCTAGTTTTACTTCTCTTAACATTTCTTTTAAGTCAGATTCTGTTATACGTGCCTTTCCTCTAATTTTTCTTGTTATTTCTTGCAATCTAGCAGATAATCCTTCAAAAGCCATTAAACTTCACTCCCTTATACTAAACAATTTAATTCTTTTTTTATACTTTCTAATATGCTTGCTACTTTTTTATCAGATGATTCTTTTTGTATTTTGGTTAATTCTGATAAAACTTTTTCGATTTTCTTTTCTTGGTTAAACATCCTTTTCATAAATGATAGCTTTTCTTCGTATTCGAAAAGTTTTTTCTCCCCTTTCTTAATGTTATCTCTTACTGCTTGCCTTGTGATATTGTTGTTTTCTGCAATTTCTGATAAAGACAAGTCATTATTATAGTAGTCATTTAAGAATTCGTATTGTTTTTTAGTTAATAGCTTTCCATATAACTCACATAATATGCTTAACTTTACATTTTTCTCCATAAATACTACCTTCTTTTTTGTAATGCTAATATACTTTACACTATTTTTTGCGATTTGTCAAGTGTTTTGGACAAAATAAAAGATACTTTTTTATTTAAAATGTTTTTATTTTTGAAAACATTTTATTTTTAGTATCTTTTATTCTTTTATTCCTATTAAAAGCTCATTTGATTGAACTATATACTCTTTTTCTTTATATGTGTATTTTTCGTTTGTTTTGTACACTTTATATCCTAAATTCATGAGTCTTGTTGAGATTAGGTATAAAGCATTTAATACGTCTGCATCAGATAGGTTTCTTTTTACTTTTAATTCAAAAAATCCTATTGTTATTTTGGTGCTGTCTTGTTCTATTTTATTATCTATAAATTCTGTTATTTCATCTAGATTCATATTTTTTTCTCCTAATTTTTTTAATATTATATCACATTTGGATTAAAATGTGTTATATTTTTTAATTTTTATTTATTAATTTTTTATTAGTTTTAACTTAAAACTGTCAATCTTATTTGGTTATCAAAAAAACAACCTATAAACCTTTTAGTCTATAAGTTGTATAATTTGGTGGGCAGGGATGGATTCGAACCATCGTACTCAAATGAGAACAGATTTACAGTCTGCCGCCTTTAGCCACTCGGCCACCTACCCTTTTATGTTTGCCACTTCAGTGACATTTGTTATTATAATTCAATTAGTTATTTTTGTCAATACTTTTTTCATATTTTTATATTGGAAATTTCTTCCGCAAAATTTTCATTGCCAATGCAACAACTTTTTTCTCAAAAGTGTTGTCATATTCTCGTTTTATATTTTTGATTTTCTTTATTCTATAATTTATTTTTA
>CAJFJM010000084.1 GCA_904384245.1 uncultured Clostridia bacterium | reverse complement strand
TTTTTAATACTGTATTAGTTGACTTTTTGATAACACTTTTATTGCATAACTACACTATACAATATTTGATAAACATTGTACTTTGCAACTTTTTGCTAACAAATTTTTTATATAAGAAATCTGTAGAACAATTTAAAATTGTTCTACTTTATGTACCCTATTATATATAGATTTTTATATTTTGTCAATATTTTCATTAAGTTTTTTTACTTCCATAACCAATGCATGTTAAACAAAATATTGTTAATTATACAATGGAGATAATTTTCTCAAATTATTAACTATTTCAACTAGACATTTTATAGTATAATCAATTTCTTCTTTATTATTATATTTTCCTATACTAATTCTTATAGTACTATGTGCTATAGCGTCTGATAACCCTATTGCTTTTAATACATGAGAAGATTCTAAACTTCCTGTAGTACATGCACTTCCTGTCGATACATATATACCTCTTTTATCTAATTCTTGTAATATATTATCCGCTTCTATAAAATCAAAAGAAACACTTATATTTCCTGGTATTCTTTTTATTAAATCCCCATTTATTTTTATTCCTTGTATATCTTTTTGGATTTTATTTATAAAATAATTCCTTAATTCAATTGTTTTTTTATTATTTTCTTTTAAATTTTCATAGACTAAAGACATTGCTTTAGCTAATCCAACTATACCCGCAACATTTTCTGTTCCAGCTCTCCTATTTCTTTCTTGATGTCCACCGTTTAAATATTTTCTAAATTTTATTCCATCCCTTAAATAAAGTACCCCTATCCCCTTTGGTCCATAAAATTTATGTGCTGATAAAGAAAGTGAATCTATATTCATGTTTTTAACATCTATTTTTATATTACCTATAGCTTGTACACTGTCTGTATGAAATAAAATATTATTCTTAGTTGCAATTTTGCTTATCTCATTTACTGGTTGAATCGTTCCTATTTCATTATTTGCAAACATTATTGATATTAAAATTGTATCTTTTCTTATTTTTTCTTTCAAATCATTTAAATCCACAATTCCATTTTTGTTTACTTTAACATATGAGACTTCGAACCCTTCTCTTTCCAATTCTTTACAAGTATCTAAAATTGCTGGATGTTCTATGGTGCTTGTAATAATATGGTTTCCCTTTTCAGCATTTCCTAATGCGATTCCCTTTAAAGCCATATTATCAGATTCACTTCCTCCGCTTGTAAAATATATCTCATTTGGATTTGCATTTAAATATAAAGCAACTTTTCTTCTTGCTTCCTCAATTGTTCTTTTATTATCCCTACCTATTTTATAAGCTGATGAAGGATTTCCATAATTTTCTTTTAAATATGGAATCATTTCTTCAAAGACTCTATTATCCATTTTTGTTGTTGCTGCATTATCTAAATATATTTCCATTATTATCACTTCTTTCTTCTTGTATTATACCATACAAGATTTATATTTTAAATATATTGACAAAATTTAACTCTTATTATATTCTTTGTATATAGGAGGCGATATTTTGAATAATATAAGAGTAGGTTGTTCTGTTTTAATAAAATCAAATAATAAATTATTATTAGGAATTAGAAACAAAGAACCAAATAAAGGATTAATAATAACTCCTGGTGGAAGAGTAGAATTATTTGAAAATATGATAGATACAGTAAAAAGAGAAATTATGGAAGAAACCGGTTTAGAAATTACAAATATCAAACAATTAAAAACTTATGAAATTATTAATAAACCTGATGAACATCGAATCATAATATATTGGTCAGCAGATTATGATAAAAACTCCATTCATTCTGCAAGTGATTTAACAAATGCTAAATTTTATAGTAAAGAAGAAATTCAAGAATTGGATAAACTAGGAAAATTAAGTAGTATTACAAAGCAAGTTTTATCTGATAACAATTGGCTATAAAAATAGAACTAGGTAGTTATCTATCTAGTTCTATCTCTTTACTTATTGACCTTTCTATATTCCATACTTCAAATACACAGAATTTTTCCTCATATATATTCATCATTATACCAAAGGGTTTTCTTGGCATTTGAATGTTCCCATAAATAACTTTATCTATACACTCATCATATAATTTTTTAAACAACTTATAATCTAAATGTGGTGTTTCTTCTGGTATACTATTAACTATTTCTTGAACTCCTTGTTCTTTTAAATTGGAAACTAATTCATTTATTCTGTTATTTCTAGACACTCTATATTGCTCATCATTTATCTGAAATAATCCATTCCATACCATTTTTGCATCTTTATAATTATGTATAGGCTTTTCATAAATGGAATCCCAAGGTATTTGAATTGCTGTATGTACTGTTTTTCCTCGTGTAATATCTCCAACATCAAATCCAGGGCCGACATAATCAATTAAAATTCTATCTCCTTTTTCAAATACTACCATAATAGCACCATTAGTTCTATATCTTGGAGTATAATGTCCTGTTAGCATAGTTGATGGATGTTTAGACATTAGGATTACACCATCTTCAGTACATTCTTTTACTTCTTTTAAGTAATTATTTATATCATCTAGTTTAACATCTCTTCCTCGTATCATTTTATATCCCTGCCCAATTGGAGCATCCGTTCTACATAAAAGAGGTTCCTCACCGAATATTTCTCTTATTATTGGATTATTAGTATCTATATAATCTCTTAAAATATATACATCTCCAAAGGATTGTAATCCCAAACTATTGCAAATATCCCAACCTTTTAATTTTCCGTATCTAGATATAATTTCTCTATCTTTCGCCTTTATCAAAGACCTCATTATCCTTCTCTCCTATTTCTCTTTTTTTAAAATCAACCAACCAGCCTTCTAAACTTTTCATATTTACTACTGAATATCTGACACCACTTTTTAGTAATATCAAACTTCCAACCGTTGCCTGTATTTCTCCTGAAATATATTCAGGTTTTGATATCCTTTCATATTCTTTATGAACAGGAGCATCCATTCCTCCAAAAAGATTTAATTGTCTGCTTTCTTCTAATAAATTTTGTCTAACTTTATTCGAAATATTTGTAAAATTATTATATTCTGGCTTTATAAAATATTTTTTACATCTCTCATCAATACTTCGTAAAATAGATTCGTATTTTTGCATAAGCATTCTATCAATTTCTTCTTGTTCTCTATCTATTATAAAATTATTCATTTTATAGGAAGAATTTACTCTAGATGCTATCCCTAATTTAGATATTTGACTTTCTATTTGTCTTGCCATTCTACCATTTGGAGTCTGAGCCAAAAATATAGAATACAATGCTCCTTGTTCTAATATTCTCTCATATCTTCTATAACTTGCTGCTGTTCCAACCTTTAATTTATCATTTGCAAAATAAGCAAGATAAACATGATGTCCTTCATGACAAAAATCTCTTGCTTTACCACTATTAGTTTGGCATGTGCTACCATTACACCCCAAGCACAAATCAAATCCGGATTTTTCTTGGCATTCCTTGCATTGACTATATCCACTATCTGTCAAATTAGTAAAAGATTGACATGGTACAATTTCTTTTTTTATTAAATCATAATATCCTTTACAATGTTTTTCCATTGTCTTTTTCACTTCTATAATTCCGTTCGCAATCTTCATATTGCATAGAATGTGTTACATTATCATACAATAATATTTTTGGTTTTTCATCCATCCATTTTATTCCTAAAAATTGTTTTATTCCCATATTGATGTTCCTTTCATCTTTTCGAAATGTGGTCTTAATTTCTTAATTATTTCTATCATCCAGTCTTTTCTAATATTTTCATTCCATAAAGCCCTATCTAATGCATTTATGTCTTTTGCAATTAATTTTCTAATAAATTGTGATTCCACTACTGGTGCATCTGCTAAAAACATTTCTCCATTTTGATTCTCATAATATAAATATGGTATATTTCGAGTTTTTTGATTTAATATTTCCTTATAATCTTTTAAACTTCTTAATTCATATCCATATTTATGAAATTTATCTTTTACATCTGTATCAACAGCAACAATATGTAGATGTGCATGATCAGAACAAGATCCACCTTTTGCTGAACAAGATAATGCTCCATGTTCATAAAATACGGATTTTCCGTAATTTTGTTCAAAAACTTTTTTTAACTCTTCTTTTATAATTTTCAATTCTTCAATTTGATTTTTCGGTAATTGTGATATTGATAAGCAATGCTCCTTTGGCACTATTAATAAATATCCCGGAACTAAAGGTCCTACCATAGGCATTATTACAAATTTATGTGTGGTTGCTACTATTCTGCTATTTAACCCTTCTTTTTCAAATTCGTCTTTTAAATATATATTAAAAAAATTATTTTCTTCTTTTCCATTTATTTCACTACAAAATGAACATTCCATATATTATTACCTCTCTTCTCCTAATTCTTTTTCATATTCTTTATTATTAATAGATTTTACACACTTTTCTAACATTCTATATCCTACATTCATATTGTTGAAATCAGCTTTTGTTCCCCACCAATGATTGTTATTATCATATATAGTGTAATCTGTCCAATCTAATCTATTTAGTTTACCTTCATTAAACACTGGTGATCCAGGCAATGGTACAAATCTATACAAACTAATTCTATGTATATATTCTCTTAACTCATTTAAATATTGTATTGTTTCTAAACTTGATTCAATATTTTCCCCTGGATACCCATGCATTATATATAATTTAACAGGTATACCATTTTTATGCAACCTTTTTATTACTTCTTTAGCATTTTCCAGATTTATTCCTTTGTTCATATTATCTACCATTCTTTGAGAACCACTTTCAATTCCTAGTCTTATTTCTTGACAATTACTATCTTTCAATGCCTGTATTATTTCATCATTTACTGTATCTACTCTTGAATTACATTCCCATTCTAATCCATATTTCTTAAAAATACTAGCAATCCCCACTGCATGTTTTGTATTTAAAGTAAATGTTTCATCCAATAATGTAATCCCATCACATTTTGGATATCTTTCTAAAATATATTTAACTTCTTCTTCAAAATCTTTTAAGTCTCTAAATTTTACTTTTCCTCTATTTTGAATTGCACAAAACTTGCAACCAAATACACATCCTCTGGAAGATATCATACTAATAGAGTTTTTGCTTTTTCCTCCAACACGATTATTCATATATATTTTATCATCAGATATTAAATGTCTTGCTGGAAATGTTAAATTCGTAATATCTACTCTCTCTCCATTAATTATTCCTTTTTGCTGACAACCATTTTTTATCCAATTTGTAACAGTTTCTTCTCCTTCACCTGTAAATACAGCATCTAAATTCATCTGTTTTAATACTTGTTCTGGAAATATGGTTGCTTGTGTATTCCCTGCAATATGATATTTTGCTTTTTCTTTTAATTTCTCAGCTAATTGCAAATATGTAGGATATGATGCAGTAGATGAAATTGAGTAAGCATATATATCAGCATTTGGTATATCTGCTATTTTTGTATTTTCATCGAAATATTTTACTTCTACATCACATCCACTTTTTTCCAAAGCAGAACATAGGTATAACATACCTAGTGGTGGAAATTCTACTCTTTTTTTATCTTTTATTTTATCATCATAGTAATAGTAAAAAAATATAATTTTCATGATACTCCTCCAAAATTTATATTGTTTTATCTATTTTCTTATGTTTACAAATATAATTTTACCATAATATTATAATTTTTACAATATTTTACATAATTTTTCATAATACAATTTAATCTTTACTCTTTTCTAAACTCTTCTCTATAAACATCTCCTATAATATAAAAATCATATAAATCCATTTTAGTCATTCCTTCTGATTCTCTACTCACATAATAATTTGCTTTTTTTCTTGCATTATTTAACATTTTATTAAATCTCTCATAATGTTCATCACCCAATAAATTTTTCATAACTTCACTATTTAAGTATGTACCAATAGCCATTGTTCTTAAAAATTTCACACTTGTTTTTCTTTGTGTCTTTAAAAACTTGTTCATTTTTTCTTCAATTGGTTTTAAAATTTCTTTAATTAATTCTTCCATTTTATCTTGATATAAATCTAAATTTAATTCCTTGTCTATACCACTTCTAATAATATCTGCTTCATATCTTCCTTGACTTTTTGCAATATTTTTTATCATATCTTTTTTATATTTTGGTACTCTAATTACCATA
>CAJFJM010000083.1:2045-8414 GCA_904384245.1 uncultured Clostridia bacterium | reverse complement strand
AATGATACTTTCATATTAAAAATCCTTTCTATTTAAATTGTTTTAAAAATCTTAAATCACCACTATGGAACAATCTTACATCATCAACTCCATATCTCATCATTACTAATCTATCTAGTCCTATGTTAATAAAGAATCCTGTCCATACTTCTGGATCTAATCCTGCAGATTTTAATACATTTGGATGAATTACACCTCCTGGCATAACTTCAATCCAGCCATTATGATTACATACTCTGCAACCTTTTCCACCACATACTAAACATTCCATATCAATTTCATAACCTGGTTCAGTAAATGGGAAAAATCCTTCTCTCATTCTTGTTTTTATTTTTCTTCCAAAAACTTTTTCTAAAATTGTTTGAATCATTACTATACCTGATGAGAAAGAAATGTCTTTATCTACAATTAGTGCTTCATATTGGAAGAATGCTCTTTCATGTCTAGCATCAGTTGTTTCGTTTCTATATACTTCTCCTGGATATACAAATCTTGCTGGTGCTCCATGTTTTTGTAAGTATCTTACACAGCCACCTGTTAAATGTGGTCTTAAGCATAATCTTTCTGCACCTTCTTTTTCTTCTGTTCCTTCAAGCCAATATGTATCCATTGATTGACGTGCAGGATGGTTTTTAGCAAAGTTTAAATTGTCAAATGCGTATTTTTCACTGCTTATATCATCTTCACTATATACTTCAAAACCTAATGATAAAAATGCATCATTTAAATCATATTTCATTTGAGTTATTGGGTGAAGTGCTCCTCTATTAACTTTTTTTCCAGGCAAGCTTAAATCTATTGGCTCTTCTAATACACTCATAGAAGCAATAATTTTTTCTTCTTTAAGTTTTAAGTTGTTTTCAAAAGATTTTTTTATTTCTGTTGCAAGCATACCTGTTGTCTTTTTCTCTTCTGGTGATAAATCTTTCATTGATTTTAAAACTTCTGATAATTCACTTTTTTTACCTGTTAATTCTTTTCTGACTTCTTCAAGTTCGCTAATTGTTTTTACATTTTCGATTTTTTCTAAACCTTTTGTTTTAATTTGTTCTAATTTTTCTTTCATAAATCTTTTCCTTTCTAATATTTAGATTATATTTTCTTTAAAGTGATTAATCTAAAATCACTATAAAAATCATCTTGCAAATTAACCACTCCCCTTCATATAAAAACAAAAACACGAACAAAACATCTACAAAGGACGAATTTGCTCGTGGTACCACCTTTTTTCATAGTATTTCTACTACCTCATTTAAGATTAACGCTCTTACACGATTTGACTCCATTATTGAAATTCGTTAATTTGCTTTTCTATTGTGGCTCTCAATCTATGACCACAATTCCCTGTATAGAGTTTCAAATTAACTACTTAAGATAATTTCTTCGTCAAAATATTTTTACTGTATTATATTGCTTTTTTTGGCATTTGTCAAACTTTTTTGCAATTTTTTGGCTTTAATCTATTTCCAATTTTTAGTTTATAAGTAATATTTTTAATTTTCATATACATTTCTTATAATTTCATATCTGCAATTTATGATACTTTTATAAAATTCTTTTCTTACTTTGGACATGGTTTCTATTTTATCAATAAACTCTATTATTTTGTTTATATCAATGTTATTAAAGATTCTTTTTATGGCATTACTACACTCAGAATTTTTTCTTTGTTTTATATATGACATATAATTTATCTTTTTACCATTTTCTTTTATGCAAGAATAACAATTTATTGCTAAATTTTTTAATTCTGTTTCATGCATTTTTTTCAATTCTTCATCTTCAAGCATTGGATTTAGGCATGAACCACAGTCATATATGGGGGAAAAACTTACTTTACCTGTTTTTTTGTTTAGCAGGAATCCCCAATTCCCATTATGTCTATCTGTATTTCCTATTAAACTATCTATAACAAACATCTCCCAAAATTTTTCTTTTGTTTCTATAGTATTTATCATTTTATTTTCTTCTATAACTTCCATAATATCGCTTAATTCTGTTTCTATCTTTTTATCTGGGTTTGTACTTAGTGCTAAATTTTCAAATTCATATAATATATGTTCATCATCTGTAAAGTCTTCACATGCACATACTATTTTTTCTTTTTCTTTATATTTATATTTTCCCAATATTGTGTTTTGTGTTTCAAAACCACAAATTTTAAATATATTACTTCCTACATATTCAGAAAAAGCATTATTTATGTATGATATATTTTTGTTTTTTTCTCTTATTGGATCCGGAAATTTAACTAAATATTTTTTATTATTATATATTAGTGTTTTCTTCTTTTCTGAACCTTTATAGTTATTAAATTCTTCCATTGCGTTTGTAAAATCAATCATTGTTATTCCCCCATATTTATTAGATAAATATTAGTATTTTCTTTTTATATTGAATATTTTCTTTAATATATCATAAAATATTTTTATTTTCTATATTTAAATTAAAAAATTGTTACAGTTCATGCCTAAAAAGTTACAAATTATTTTTACCTTTTGGATAATTTTGTAAATTACCTATTGACATCTTTATTTTTTTGGATTATATTGTTATCAAAACTGGAAAAAAAAGGTAATTTAACTTTTTCTGTCGAAATGATTTTTTTACATAAAATTAGTTTATAATTGGTTTTGTATTTATAAAGGGGGTAACCTATGTTACATTTTGTTATATGTGATGATAATTTAAATTTATTACAGAAATTATCTTCCACGTTAGAAAATATTTTTACTAAATATAATTATGATGCATCTGTTAGTTTTCAGACTGACAATGTTGATAGCCTTTTGCAATATGTTGATACAAATAAAATTGATGTTTTATTTTTAGATATAAATTTAAAATCTAACAAAACAGGTCTTGAAGTTGCAGAAATGATTAGAAAGAAAAATAAAGATATTTATTTAATCTTTACTACTGGTCATTTAGAATACGCTATGCTTGCGTATAAATTTAAAACGTTTGATTATATTGCAAAGCCTTTTACTACTGAAAGGCTTGAGGATACTGTTGTGCGCTTATTTGAGGATATACATGGACTACCGACAAAATATCTAAAAATAGATAACAAGAATACTATTATTGATGAAAATGAGATTGAATACATAAAAAGAGATGGTATGAAAGTTGTCTTTCATACCTCTTTTAATGATTATGATACTTATAGTTCTTTTAATAAATTACAAGATTCTTTACCAAATAATTTTATTCGTTGTCATAAATCTTTTGTTGTTAATATAAATAAAATTAAAAATGTGGATTTTGTTGAAAATAGAGTTTATTTCGAAAATAATTCATTTTGTGAAATAGGTCCAAAATATAAAAAAAGTTTGATTGGGGTGTTTGAAAATTATGGAATTTCTTAAAAATGTTAATAAAAAAACAAAAGTTTTTTTAGTCTTAAATTTATTGTTTTGGTTGTTTTATATTATTTTACAAATATGGATTACTGTTACTTATCGTAAATCTCTTCCTATTGCTTTAAATTTTTTTGATTTTATTGTTTTAATTGCATATTTTTTAATTAGTATATATAGTTTTAAAAAATTTATTGTTTTAGGTGATACTAAAGAAAAACTTCAAAATGCTGAAGATTATAATAAATCTTTAAAAGATATGAATGATAATGTACGTTGTTTTAAACATGATTATAATAATACTGTTACTATTATAAGTGGCTTTTTGAAGAATAATGATTTATCTGGTCTAAAAAATTATTTTTATCAATTGGAAAAAGATTGTAAATCTGTAAATAATTTAGGAATTTTAGACCCTAATGTTATAAATAATCCTCGGTATATATCATTTGATAAATTCTAAATATTATCAGGCTCAAGAAGATGGTATTGAAGTTTCTATGTCTTTCTTTTTGGATTTAGACAAACTTAATATGAATATTTATGAATTTTCAAAAATTCTTGGTATATTACTTGATAATGCTATTGAAGCTGCTAGAGATAGTAAAGAAAAAATTATAAATATAACTTTTAGAAGAGAATTTAATAAGCATAGGGATATTGTTTTAATCGAAAATTCTTATAGTAATAAAGATGTTAATATTGATGAAATATATAAAAAAGGATATTCTGGTAAAGAAAATCATACTGGTTTAGGCTTATGGGAAATACATAAATTTTTATCAAGAAATAAAAATTTGAATTTATATACTTCTAAAAATTATGATTTATTTTCTCAGCAGTTTGAGATATATTTTTAAGCCAATTAAAATAAAGACTATTTGTTTTATTATTTTATATTAAATTTATTATTAGAATCAATTTTATAAGTTTATTTTGCTGTTTTTAACATAATAGAAATTCTAGAAACAAATAAATAATATTTTTGTTTCTAGAATTTATTTTTTAAAATAAAAATTCTTCATTATCTTTTAGAATGATAATATTCTTGATATTTAATTCTTTAATATGCACCATGTACCTACTGGTTCTGGTAAAACCTTAAAAGTCATTTTTTCTTTGCTTATAGGATGCTCAATTTCCAACTCATATGCCCATAAAGCTATTTGTTTTCCTTTTCCTCGAGTTCCATATTTTTGGTCTCCAAATATACTATGTCCAAAATTTGAAAGTTGTACTCTTATCTGATGATGTCTTCCTGTAAATAAATTTATTTCTAATAGACTTAAATCTTTTACACTATTATATTTTAATACTTTATATTCTAATTTTGCATATTTGGAATTTTTCTTTTCAGGTTTTACAACTTTACTCATATTATTTCTTTCATCTTTATATAAATAGTCTTCTAATACTCCTGTTTGATTTTCTAATTTTCCATCTACTACTGCTAAATATTTTTTTCTAAAAATTTTTTCTCTTACTTGATTACTTAATCTAGCTGCTGCTTTTGATGTTTTTGCAAATACCATTACACCTCCAACTGGTCTATCTAATCTATGTACTAGTCCTAAATATACATTTCCTGGTTTTTTGTATTTTTCTTTAAGATAATTTTTTATAATTGTTAGCATATCAATATCTTCTGTTTTATCAGCTTGTGATGGTATGTTTGGCTTTTTTTCTACTACTATTATATGATTATCTTCATATATTACATTTAATTTATCCATTTTTAATCCTTTTTATTATATTTAATATTTTGTAACATTTTACCTTGTAACATATACTTTTTTCTGATTTTATCTTTTTTTATTTTTATATTACCTTATTTGCTTTCCCATCTTCCATATATTCCACAAGGTAATACCAAGTCTGAATTTTCCATAGGTAGTCCAATTTCTCCCGCTTCTATTTTTCCTTTATGCTTTTTAGAAACTGTCAAAAGCAAAATATCTTCTAATACTTTGCTTGATATTCCTGTTGTATATGAATTTATTAGAAAAAATAATGGGTTTGGTGATAATACTTTTGTGCACAAATTTACTAAATCATATATATTATCCTCAAACTGCCAAACTTCTCCTTTTGCTCCTCTTCCATATGATGGTGGATCCATTATTATTGCATCATATTTATTTCCCCTTCTTATTTCACGATTAACAAATTTTATAACATCATCTATTATAAACCTAACTGGTCTTTTTTCTAAACCTGATGATACTACATTTTCTTTTGCCCAAGTTGTCATCCCTTTAGAACTATCAACATGACATACAGATGCACCTGCTGATAAGCATGCAACTGTTGCTCCTCCAGTATATGCAAATAAATTTAATACTTTAATTTCTCTTTTAGCATTTTTTATTTTTTCTATCATCCAATCCCAATTAACAGCTTGTTCTGGAAATAGTCCTGTATGTTTAAATCCCATTGGTTTAATATTAAAAGTCAAATTTTTATAATGTATTTGCCATTTGCTAGGCAATTTTTTATTAAATTCCCATGAGCCTCCACCTGTTTTACTTCTATGATAAGTTGCAGTAATTTCATTCCATTTTTTAGGATAACTTTTTTCTTTCCATATAATTTGAGGGTCTGGTCTAGATAAAATTACATTCCCCCATTTCTCTAATTTTTGACCATTTGCCATATCTAATATTTTATATTCTTTCCATTCATTTGCTAACTTCATTTATTTTCCTCTCTTTTTTATTATATTATTATATATAAATTTTCTATATAATTTTTTGATATAACAATATCATTTAAAATTTCTTGAATTACTTAGTTATTTTTTTGTTGCTTATTTATTTTACCACATATTTATCTATTTTCCAATATTTATTACTATATTTTCTTTCTTCACATCAAAATAAAGCTTACAAATCATTATCTTATTTTGTAGAGTAGCCTCAAAGAAGTTATAATATAAATTTTTAAAATTTTTTGTGTGATTGGAATGCTTGTAGCCCTTCTTAAGATAAAATAAATGAGGAAGCGCGAAGGA
>CAJFJM010000083.1:0-2011 GCA_904384245.1 uncultured Clostridia bacterium | reverse complement strand
CCCTTCTTAAGATAAAATAAATGAGGAAGCGCGAAGGATGTAGCGAGAGGCTCGTTTGTTTTATCTTTAGAAGGGCTAAAGCATGTATTGAGCCGAAAAATTTTAAAAATTTATATTATAACTTCTTTGAGGCGGTTTATTTTAACTATGAACTATAAAACGAAATTTATTCATACCAATCTTAACACCTGCATAAAATAAGAAATCAACATTATATTTATTGTAGAAAACAATACAAACAAAATTCCAACAGCAGTAATAAATCTATTTTTACTAGTAAAATCTCTTATCTTATAAACCCCTTTAACAACTTTATTTTTCAGCTTGTCCCACTCCTTACTCTCAAATATTTTTATAACATTTTCTTTTATATTTTCCATATACATCCCTCCCATTTCTTTCTATATATGTATATGCTACACTTTTTTAAATTATTACTTTTTTATTTGATTTTTTAATTTTTTTATGATATTCTTTTTTTATTAGTAACAAGTTAATTACTTTGCTGAAAGGAGTAAAAGCATGAAAAAAATTTTTGTTTTCTTGTTTTTTATCTTCTGCCTTTTTTTATTTGCAGTACGAGTTTTGTATACAATACCCGTAAAGAATCATTTTGCTAGGCTTTATCCTGGTCTAATGATTTCTGGCAAAACTAAAACTGTGAAAAAAAGGTAAAATGGTTAAAGTGAACCTGTCCCCAATTGACCAACTTGAATCAATTGGGGACTGGTTCACTTTAACCATTTTTTAGTTGTTTTATTATGGAATCTGTTATTCCTTTTACTTTTTTTAGTTCTTCTTCTGGTGCTTTTTTTATGTTTTCAACACTTCCAAATTTCTTTAAAAGTTCTTGTTTTTTTACTTTTCCTATTCCTTTTATATTGTCTAATTCTGATTTTACCATTCCTTTATCTCTTAATTTCCTATGATATGTTATTGCTGTATCATGTACTGTGTCTTGAAATTTTGTTATTAGATTTTTTAAATTTTCTGATATTTCTAATTCTTTTCTATTTTCATCCATTAGTGCTCTTGTTTGGTGTTTATCGTTTTTTACCATTCCAAATACTGGTATATCTAAATTATACTTTTGGATTGCTTTTTTTGTTGCTCTTATTTGTGTAATACCTCCATCAGCAAAAATGGCATCTGGTAATTTTCCAAATCCTCCTTCTGGATTTTCTATAGAATGTTTTAATCTTCTTGTTATTACTTCTTCCATACATTTTGGGTCATCTTGTCCATATACAGTTTTTATTTTAAATCTTCTTGATAGATTTTTTTTGATTACTCCATCTTGCATTACACACATTGCTGCTACCATATTTTCTCCTGATAAATTTGAGATATCATAAGTTTCAATTTTTCTTGGAATTTTATCCATATTTAAAACTTTTTTTAGTTCTAGCAAAATTTCACTTTTGTCTTTTTCTTTATTTTCTAATGTTACTTTACTATTTATTTCTGCCATTTCTACAAATCTTAGCTTTTCTCCTTTTTTAGGGCTTTTTAATTCCACTTTTTTTCCTAGTTCTGTGGATAACCATTTTTCTATTGATTCTTTATCTTCTAGTTCTTCTCTTAACATTATTTTATTTGGTATGTTTGGATTGTCTAAATAATATTGTTTTATAAATCCTGATAGGATTTCTTTTTCTTCCATGTCTTTTAGTTCTGGGAAGAAATAATGCTCTCTTCCTATCATTTTACTTCCTCTTACAAAGAATATTTCTATACATACATTTGTCTCAGATTTATACATACCTATTACATCAATATTATTTTCTGAAATGTTTGATACTTTTTGCTTTTCTGATACTCTTTCTATTGCTTGTTTTCTATCTCTTATATATGCTGCTTTTTCAAATTCTAAGTTTTTTGATGCTTCTTCCATTTGATGTTCTAATTCTTTTAAGATTTTATCTGTTTTTCCATCTAATAAATCTATTATTTCTTCTATTTGTTTTCTATATTCTTCTTTTGATATATATCCAACACAAGGTGCTAAACA
>CAJFJM010000082.1 GCA_904384245.1 uncultured Clostridia bacterium | reverse complement strand
TCCGTACCTTTGTTAGTATGGTATAGGGTGAGTAAAATGTTGGAAGATAATAGCATTTTCTTATATAAAGATTATGGAAAAATCGTTTTTGATTTAAAAACTGTAATGGATAAAAAGAAAATAACAATCAGTAAAATAGTTAAAATAACTGGTTTGCATCATAAAGTAGTTAGAAGATATTATGAAGGTACTGTTGAAAGATATGATAAAGAGGTTTTGTCTAAATTATGTTTTGTTCTTGGGTGTGATTTAAAAGATATCATGCACTATGAAAGACCAAAAAAATAAGAGGACAAGCCTCTTTATTTTTATATCTATTTTGTTTCTAATGGAAATGTAACCTGCCAATTTCCTTCTATATAAAGTCCACTAGAAACAAAATCTCCATAAACTGAATAATTTTTTAATTCTTCTTTTGGAATATCAAATACATATTCCGTATAATCTATTCTATTTTCATTTTGCCCTAAAATAAAGGATAAATTATAATTTGATGTTTTCTTTTCATTGGTTAAGTTATTCTTCAAACATAGTTCTCCATGATTATCTAATTTTAAGTTATTGTGTGCTGATACTTGAATATGAAATTTATCATCTATATAACCAATTCCCGTAATTTTCATATCTGTTACACCAAAATCAATATTACTCTTTGGAACTAATACGATATCATCTCTTTTTTCTCTTTTAAGATTAATATACTTTTCTTCTGTAGATGAGAATCCTGAAAGTTGTACTTGCATTGATTCTGCATTATCTATATTTTCAAATAATATTGGTAATTTTAAATTATTCCATTCTTCTTTATGACTCATAAAATTATTTACTATAAATGTAATCTTTTCACCATCAATCTTTTTATCTTCTATATCTTTTATGCTTAACAAAAATGTGGCTGTTTTAGTTTCGTTATCAAAACCAATCATTTCGCAATGTCCAATACTACATTTAAAAGCTCTATTTATACTATAACTATCATTCAAATCTGTTGTTTCATCAATTCTATCACCTATTAAATCTTGCATTGTGATATATATTTGTGCTTCATTTTCATGAATATTTATTGATATGACTTCCATTTTTATTCCTTGATTTTCACATGATTTTTGTATTGGAATAAAATATTGTGCGATTTTTGGGGACACTAAATACATTAAATTATAAATTGATGGTATATTTGATGCTAAAACTGGCATACTAAAAAATACCATAACTAATATCATTATTGCTATTGCAGGTTTTAACATTATATTTTTGATTTTTTTATCTTTTTTTATAATTTCTTCGTTAGAAAAATTTTTAACTTTATTTACTAATTCTTCACTTGGCTTTATATAATTATTTAATCTCACATATTTTTCTCTAAACATAGAAATCCTCCTCCTTTATATAATTTTTTAACATTTTTCTTGCCCTAGTTAGCCAAGTTCTAATTGTAGATTCCTTTTGCTTTAATATTTTACTAATGTCTTTTACAGAATATTGTTCATAATAAAACAAATGAATAACGACTCTATATTTCTTAGGTAACTTTTTTATTTCATTATATAGACCTATATTTTCTTCCATTTCGAATTTTATTTCATCATCTAATGGAATTATCTTTCTTTTCCAAGATGACAACCATAACTTTTTACAACAATTAATAGTAACTCTGATTAACCAAGCCTTTTTATGTTCTTCATTTTCAAATTGTTTCTTGTTTTGTAAATATTTTAAAAATACATCTTGATATATATCATCTGCATCATATTTTGAATTTGTGTAAAAATATGCTAATCTATATACCATATTACTATATTTTTCAACTATTTCTTGATACTCTTTTTGTTCATTTGCTTTCAATTTCATTAAAACCCCCTTTCTACTAATAACATCCTTTATCCATTTAAAAGGCTACAATAATTTCAAAATTTTATAAAAAAAAGAGAGTAATACTCTCAATGTGTAATTTTCATATATATTTTACTTAACATTATTAAAAACTTCAAATCCTAATATTTCTATTATTGTTCCATCTTCATATTCTTTTTCTAAATCTCCTGTTAATCTATGAACATTTGATATTTTATATAGTATTGCCTTATATTCAACTGTTCCGCCATCATTTAAGTGCATAGGTATTGGTATTAGCAAAATCAGTAAAATAACTATTATTATGAATATTATTGTTTTCTTTTTCATTATATCACCTACTATTTTTTATATTTGTATTTTATCGTTTATATTTTATTTTATAATATATTCTTCCTATTATAACTCCAATCATTTGATTTGTTGACAAATATATGATAATTTCATTCATGTCAGTAATAATACCTATACAAATATTAGTCAATATGGAAATTACTAAAACCTTAAAAACTAATTGAGAATCATTTCTTGATGAAAAAATACAATAAATTAGCCCTTCTCCGCCAAGTATAAGTAAAGTATGAATTACTACATTCACTAAACTAATAATAACCAATATATCATTGTTTGATAATGCAATTCCACTTTTAAATATTCCCCAACATACAATAAATATAGCATAATTTATAATTATAAAAATATATTCTTTTTTAAATTTCATATTCTACCTTACTTTCAAATTATTTCTAATTAGCCCAATTATATCATACAAATACCAAAAAAAATAGCCTACCCTATAAAAAATATAGAGTAGGTTATATAATTTTATTCTTTTTACACTTTCTATGCTGCTTTTTGTTCATTATGTATTCGTAATTTTGTTACTACATTTAAAATACGGCTTTCGATATCATCATAATAATCAATTACACCATCATTAACATCAGCATCATACATATATGAAATATAGTCTCCTTTTAAATATTTTAGTAATTTAGCAATAGTAAAGAAACTTAAACTATTTAAACTCATTCGAATATTATCATAGCAATCAATTAAATATGCTTTTTCAAATATTTCTTCCTTATCTTTTTTTAAATAATTTTTCTTAAAATGTTCAAATTCTCTATTTACTAAATGTCTAAAATAATCGACAACAACCTGTCTTTCTTTGAAAGTTAATTTTGTTTGTTCTTTTGCTAAAATATTATCAATAATTTTCATTGTTCTAATCCTCCCTTTTATGCAACCTTTTGCAATCTATAAAATGTTAAAAAGTCATCTTTTAATACTTCTTTAAAATCTGTTATTGCTTTTACCTCTAATTCATATCCTAGTGGTAATAGATTTCTAAATACTCTATTTATAATGTAATCTAAGTTATCATTTCGATGCACTTTAAAAGTAAATAAAATATTTTGAATATTGGTATTATCAAGTATTTTTAATATTTGTTTTGAATTACTAATATTAGAAAAAGCAATGATTGGTACTTCCAATGATTCCTCAATATAATTTCCTAATAAAAAATCATCTGTTAAAATTACTGTATCTGTATTTTGGGTTATATTTCTTTTAACTACAATATTTTTAATTGCTGTACCATTTATTTTACCTTTACTTGAAAACCATATATCCGTACTTCCGTTAAATTCTTTGTCTAAATGTATTGATAATGCTTGTATTCTTTTTTGGTCATCAAATACTGGTATAAAAAAGCCTCTTGGAGCAGTAAAATTCCAAACCCAATCTTCATTTTGATAAAAGCCAGGTATTCCTGATAAATCATATTTTCTTTTTAATTTATTTGCAGTTAATCTTCGTAAAATATTATCTTTTGGAATGGTACGGTACATTTTTTCTTCTATATCGCTATTTAAAAAGCCCATTTTTTCTAGTTCTTTTCTATGTCTAGTATTTAATTTTAACATATTTAAAAAGTCTCTATATACTTTATCTCTGGTTTCAATATCTGCTATTTCATTTATGGGGCTTATTTCAATATATGATTTATTCATTGAAAAACATTCTTTATCTAGCAATTCTCTATATGCTTTTTTATTATCAATATTTCTTAGTGTAGCATATAACCCTATACTATAACCGCCCTTGCCACACCTACTACAACAATATTTGTTATTGGTAGGATTTAAACTTAAAGTAGCAATCTTGGAATTTTTATTATAACCGACAAAATGGACATATTGCTTTTACTTCTGTTCCTCTTTTATCCGTAATTTCTAAATTCAAATGGTATGCAACATTTAATATATTTATATGTCTTTGTACTTCAATCATATCTAATTTATTCATACGTTCAAATCCTTTCTAAATAGCAATTTGTAAATTACCATTATTATAAAATTCTTCTAATTTTTTAATAAAACTGTTTGCACATTTTTGTATCTTGTCTCCTAATTCAAGTATTATTTTAGTATCCTCACCAACCCATGATGCAATATATTCAAAACTACAAAGAGATGTATCTAAATCAAAATAATCAGCCACAATATATGCAACTGATTCAACAAATGTTTCTGATAAATTCCTATCTTCTTTATAGTCAAAATCATCGTAAAATGCGTGAGTAAGTTCGTGTAACAATACAGAAACTTTATCATCGATAGATAATGATTTTTTTATTATAATTTTTTGTTCTTTTTCAATCCAATAACCTTTGGCAGTTCCAAAAATATCTTCTTCCTCTATTTTATAAGGAGAAAATGTTTTTAAAAATTTATAAAACTCTTTTTTGTTATCACTGTTTAAAGCATTATTTTCTAATGGCAATGGTTTTCCAACAGTTTGTGAAATATCATATACATATGTGTATCTATATGTCATATATTCTACTTCTTGCTCTTTGTTATTATCATCTAATAAACTATCTTGTCCTTCAATTATTTTAGTGTATTTTCTTTTTATTGGATAAATAATCTGTATTCCATGAACACCTTTCTTTAATTTTCTTCCCATTGATTGCCATTTCTTAAAACCTGCTACTTGTGTTGCTTCTTTCATTTGCGAATATATAAGAACGATATTATTAAAACTATATTGATGAAAATTTTTGCTAAATTTTAAAAATCTTTCAAATTCACCTGAAGATATAATATTGTTTACACCATTTACTATTTTATCAAATAATTCTTTTGTTTTATTTATTTTGTCTGTATTCTTTTTCATAATTTATGCTGCTCCTTTCAATACTTTTTGTTCCCATTCATTTAAAAATGCTAATTGTGTTTCATTGGGATCATCATTATTTTTTATTCTGCTTTGTACCACTTTATTGTTTTTTACTTCTACTGTAACTAATGAACTTTTAATATTTTTAGCATTTCTTAAAAAATAAATATCACATTCACCTTCGGCATATCTTTCTGCATAAGTTCTAACACAATTATTTTGTTGTTTGCTTTCATCTTGTAATGCTTTTAAAGTAAATGCAGGTAAAATAATAAATTTATTATTCTTAAATATATTAATAGACAATTCCTTACCTCTTTTCCTGATTGCTTTTCGCATAATTTCATCGCATTGAACTTCATATTGATTTTCTAATTGATCATGTGCTTCTCTTAAATTTTTAGGAAAAATATATTTATTATTTTTTAGGTCAAACCCAAGAAGTTTAGCAAATCTTAAATAATCTCTATATAGATATGTTTTTACTTTTCTATGGTGCATTTTAGAATATTTTATGAAACGATTTAAACTAATATATTTTGAAATCTCCTCTAAATCTGTTATACTACCTCCATACCCAGTAAAATTTTCTAAATATCTTATTTTTTTAATATTTTTTTCTTGTAATAATCTTAGGATTTCTAGTTGAGTATATGTTATATTATATTTTTTCATAAATGGGTAATAATCTTTTGAAACTCCAAAAATTGATTGGAAAGAACCACTACAACTAAACTCTTCTGCACATAATGCTAAATTATACAATTTCATTTTTGCTAATCTTTCAATTCTATCTATGGCATAATCATCTTTATTTTTAATTAATTTGGGTAAATTAATATATGTCGAATGCTTTGCAATATCCCATATACAAGAATACTTAAATTTTGTATTTTCAAGTAATTTCTTTATATTATTAGGAAATACTATTGAATAATCAATAAGTGAATAATTTCTAGTATATTCTCTCCATTTTTTAGGATTAAAATAACTATTATCACTATGATGTATGTATATACAACCTTGACATTTTGATACTCTTTCATTTACATAGATATCTCTCAAATACTTATCACTTGGTATTTCTCTTGCAAATTCTACAACAGAAGAATGATGTTTATGCTCTGCATCTATGCAACTTTTTAATTCAAAATATCTAATAACAAAAGTATCATTTACCATATCTAAAATAGATAAATAATCTTTAAATTCATAATATCGTAAATTGCTCCTTTTTATTAAATATTTATTATGACAGTGAGGACATTTTACTTCTTCATTTATTTTTTTCTTACTAATAAAGTTAGTATTGCAATTAGTACACTGACATTTATTTTTGCTTGATTTTATAATTAGATTATGATATTTTTCTTGCTTTTTTACAAACATATCCCAACCTTTTGGAAGTTCAGAATAAT
>CAJFJM010000081.1 GCA_904384245.1 uncultured Clostridia bacterium | reverse complement strand
TCGAAAAAAATTTTATAGAAATTCTTTAAAAATGCTTGATTAAACTATTATTTATTGATAAAATTTAATAAAGCAAATTTTCTTTAAGTATTTAACTTACGGAAATTTGCTTATTTTTTTTTGTTGTTTATTTAATTTTTACTAATTTTATTCCCACTAAATCCTTATTTATAATTATTTATAAAAATAAAAAAATATATAAATATTTTTTATCAAAAAAACTATAGATAATAAATTTTATTTAATAAAAAACATTCATATATTTAAAATATTTTGACTTATTTCATAAATAATATTTGTCTAATAAACGTATTTGTAAATGGAATAAACCACAAGATTACACAGAAAACTAAAACAATTAAAACTGCAAGTAAAAATATTAAAATATCTTTTTTCTTTGCCTTTTTTATTTTACTAATATCTGGTCTATCTTGAAATAATCTTTCAATAATAGCAACAATTCCTGATAAAGTTCCTACTTCATAATTATTATTTCGATTATTATCTTTTACTTCATTTGTTTTTTTCTTTTTAGAATTTTTTAAAGATTTTAAAAATGGTTCTTGTTCTTGGACATTATTTCTTTGTTGTTCTATTTTATCCTGTTCTACTTTTTGTTTAATATTTTGCTCATATAACTCTCTGTCATATTGTTCTCTTAATGAAACATTTGATAACACATAATATGCTTCATTTAAATCTTTTAATATTTGTTCAGAACGCATTTTTTCTATCTCATTTTCTTGCATATCTGGATGATATTTTTTTACTAAAGTATGATATGCTTTTTCTATTATTTCAAATGAAGCTTTTGGGTTTACTTCCAATATTTCATAATAATTTTTCATTTATATAACCTTCCTTTGTAGAATTTTTCATTTATTTTTGCTTTCTTATCATATTTTATCCTATATACCTTTAAATATCAAGTTAAAAAGAAACTTTTACTATAAATATTAAATTTATATATAAAAGTTTCTTTTAAATCAAAAATTTTACTTATCAAATATTTTTTATCAAATTTTATTCAGCAAATATTTTTTCAAATTCATCTGCTTCAATTTTTTCTTTCTCTAACAAGATTCCAGCTACTGCATGTAATTTATCTATATGGTCTGTTAAAATTTGTTTTGCTTTTGCATATGCTGTATCTACTATTTTCTTGATTTCTTCATCAATTACAGATGCTGTTTCTTCTGAATATGTTTTAGCATGTGCTAAATCTCTTCCTAAAAATACTTCATCTTGGTCTGAACCTAATGTAAGTGTTCCTATTCTATCACTCATACCATATTTTGTAACCATATTTCTTGCAATTGCTGTTGCTCTTTCTATGTCATTGCTTGCTCCTGTTGATACATCATTTAATATCAAGGCTTCTGCTACTCTTCCACCTAATAATGATACTATATTTTCTTCCATTTCTGTTTTTGACATGAAGTTTTTGTCTTCGGTTGGTCTATACATTGTATATCCTCCAGCCATTCCTCTTGGTACTATAGATATTTGATGTACTGGGTCTTGTGTTGGTAGGTAATGGCTAACTACTGCATGACCTGCTTCATGGTATGATACTAATTTATTTTCTTTTTCACTTCTTACTCTTGTTTTCTTTTCTGGTCCCATAGTTACTTTTACCATGGCATCTTCAATTTCTTTCATTCCTATTACATCTAAGTTTCTTCTTGCTGCAAGTAATGCTGCTTCATTTAATACATTTTCTAGATCTGCCCCTGCAAATCCTGATGTATTTTTTGCTATTACTTTTAAGTCTACATCGTCTGCTAATTTTTTCTTTCTGCTATGAACTTCTAATATTTGTTCTCTTGCTTTTACATCTGGTAATCCTACTACTATTTGTCTGTCAAATCTTCCTGCTCTTAGTAATGCTTTATCTAATACGTCTGGTCTGTTTGTTGCTGCTAATACTATTACTCCTTCATTTTCTGAGAATCCATCCATTTCTACAAGTAATTGGTTTAATGTTTGTTCTCTTTCGTCATGTCCTCCACCTAGTCCTGCTCCTCTTTGACGTCCTACTGCATCTATTTCATCTATAAATACTATACATGGTGAATTTTTCTTAGCTTCATCAAATAAATCTCTTACTCTTGAAGCACCAACACCTACAAACATTTCTACAAAGTCTGAACCACTTATTATGAAGAATGGAACTCCCGCTTCTCCTGCTACTGCTTTTGCAAGTAGTGTTTTTCCTGTTCCTGGTTGACCTACAAGTAGTACTCCTTTTGGTATTCTTGCTCCCATGTCTGTGAATTTTTTAGGATTTTTTAAGAATTGTACTATTTCTTCTAATTCTTCTTTTTCTTCATCTACACCTGCTACATCATCAAATGATACTTTGTTTCTGTCTGCTGGTGTCATCATTCTGGCTTTGCTTTTTCCAAATGAAAGTGTTTTTCCTCCTGCTTGGTTAGAGTTCATACCTCCCATCATAAAGAACCAGAATATCATGAATATTATTAGTAATCCAAATGGTGTAAGTAGACTAAGTATTGTTACAAAAATGGATTCTGATTTTTCTTCTAAAGAAAATGCTCCATTTTTAATAAAGTCTTCTGTGTATGTCATAAAACTTCCCATATCTGGAATATTTACTTCTTTTAAAACTTTATCATCAGATAGTTCTACTGTTGCTGTTTTTCCATCTGCTTCTATTTGTATAGATTCTACCTTTCCTTCATTTATTTTGGTAATTAATTCAGAATATTTTAATTTTGTATTTGAATTTTCCATTATAGAAGATAACACTATTATAAAAATTATTCCTATAATTAACCACATTGCTAACGTTTTAATGCTATTTTTCAAATTAATTCCTCCATTCTTGTTTCTAAAATAATTATTTTTGAAAACTCCCCTTTTTGATATTGCATTTATAACACACAACATCTACTTTTGCAAGCTTTTTTCCATTACTTTTTTGTGACAAAACTATCTCTACTACGGATACTTATAATTTACTTTCAAAATTAATTTGTCCATTTTTTATTAGGATTTTTAAATTTTTGTTTGGTGTTAAAAATTTATTTCCTATATTTCTATCACATAATTTTAAAATGTCTTCTATATGTACCTTTTCTATGCCTTTACTATTTCCTATTAGCCTTGTTATAGTATATATAATTATTTTGGATTTTATGACTTTTGATTGTGCATTAAATTTTTTTAAATCTAATTTTATTTGTTTTTTGTCTTTTAAATCTTCAAAAATCCTTATTTCCGTATATATTTTTTCGGTATGATTTTTCATGAATTTTTCTTCATCTTGGACTAATTCTGAAAGTCTGAACATTGTTTCTATTATATTTGGGTTAAATTCTTTTTGAATATATGGTATTACAATATTTCTTATTTTATTTCTTGTATATTCATTTTCAAAATTTGTTTTGTCTATTCTTGGTTTTAATTCATTTTCAGTACAATATTTTTCTATTTCACTTCTGTCTATTTCTATAAGTGGTCTAATATATTTTCCTGATTTTGCTTCTATTCCTTTAAGTCCTGATATTCCTGTTCCTCTAAATAAATTCATAAACATTGTTTCTGCCACATCATTTTTATTATGTGCAATTGCTATTTTATTAAACCTTTTTTTTGCTAAAATTTCATCAAAAAATTTGTATCTTTCTTCTCTTCCTGCTTCTTCTAAGCCTATCTTTTTTTCTTGAGATATTTTTTTGACATCTACCTTTTTTGAGATAAATTCGATTTTTCTTTCTTGACAAAATTGTTTTACAAATTCTTCATCTGAATCTGCTTTTTCTCTTATCATATGGTTAACATGTGCAACTATGATTTCAAAATTTATTTTTTTTGAATTTTTGAATTTGTTTAATAAATCTAGCATGCATAGTGAATCTGGTCCACCTGATACCGCCAATACTATTTTGTCATTATTTTCTATTAAATTATTAGTTTTTATTGTTTTTTGTACTTTTACTTGCAAAGATTTTTCGTCAATTCTTTTACTCAAAAATATCACCTTTCTAAAGAGGGATTGAGGGACGGTCCTTAAAATCCCTTCAAAATCCCTTCTAGAAGGGATTTTAAGGACCGTCCCTCAATCCCTCCTAATCAAATCTTTTTTCTAAATTAACAAATTTTGTGTAACTTCCCATCCAGCGTAAGTCTACTGTTCCTGTTGAACCACTTCTTTGTTTTGCTATTATTACTTCTGCTATGTCCTTTTTTTCGCTATCTTCGTTATAATAGTCATCTCTATATAAAAACATTACTATATCTGCGTCTTGCTCTATTGAACCTGATTCACGTAAGTCAGAAAGCATTGGCCTATGGTCTGGTCTTTGTTCTACTGCACGTGATAATTGTGATAATGCTATTACTGGTACATCTAGTTCTTTTGCTAAAATTTTTAATGAACGACTTATTTCTGCTATTTCTTGTTCCCTGCTTCCTAATGCTCTTTTTGAACTTCCTTGTACTAGTTGTAGGTAGTCTATTATAACTAATCCTATGTTTTTTTCTAATTTTAATTTTCTACATCTTGCACGAATTTCTGTTATTGATATACCTGGTGTGTCATCTATGTATATTTCAGCTTCAGATAATGGTCCTATTGCTTCTGCAAGTTTTGCCCAGTCTTCTTCTTCTAGCTTTCCTGTTCTTACTTTGTTGCTGTCTACCATTGCTTCACTACATAACATTCTGTTTACCATTTGTTCTTTTGACATTTCTAAGCTAAATATTGCTACAGGTACATTTGCTTTTAATGCTGCATTTGCTGCTATATTCAATACAAATGCTGATTTTCCCATAGCTGGTCTTGCTGCAATTAAAATAAATTCTGAACCATGTAATCCTGCTGTTCTGTAGTCTAAATCTATAAATCCTGTTGGTACACCTGTTATGTGTTGTTTTCTGTTGTATAATTCTTCTAGATTAGTAAAACTGTCTACTAATACATCTTTTATTGGTGTATATCCTTTTTGATTTTTATCTTGCATTAGATTAAATATCTTTTTTTCTGCACCTTCCATTATGTCTTCTAAATCTTCTGTTGGGTCATAGCCTAATTCTATTATTTCATTTGCTGTTTTTATAAGTCTTCTTAGTGTTGATTTTTCTTCTACTATTTTTATGTATTTACTGGCATTTGCCGTAGTAGGAACTTTTTCTGGTAGTTCTGCTAAATATTCTATTCCTCCTACTTGGTCAAATTTGCCCATGGATTCAAGCTCTGATTTTACTGTTATTAAATCTATTGGTTCTGACCTTGTATATAAGTTAACCATTGCTGTATATATTAGTTTGTTATCTTCTCTATAAAAATCTTCTGGTTTTAATACTTCTATACTTGATATAACTGCTTCCATGTCTGTTAGCATACTTCCTATTACTGCTTGTTCTGCTTCTACATCATGTGGTGGCACTTTTCCTAAATCCATTTTTGGTTCTCCTTTTTAGTTTATTTTGAAACTCCTATAACATCTACCTTTAAATGTGCAATTACACCTTCATATAGTTTTATATCTACTGTTTTTGTTCCTAATTCTTTTATTGGTTCTTTTAAATCTATTTTCTTCTTGTCTACTACATATTTGTAATCTTTGTTTAAGTTTTCTGCTATTTCTTTTGATGATACTCCTCCGAAAATTTTTCCGTTTTCGCCTGTTCTAACTTGTACTTTTAATAATATTCTTTCTAATTTTTGTGCTAATTCCATTGCTGATTCTTTTTCTTTTGATTTTTTAAATGCGTTTGATTCTTGTTTTGCTTTTAATTTACTCATGTTTTCAGAGTTTGCTTCTACTGCTAAATTTTTAGGAAATAGATAGTTTCTTGCATATCCATCTGATGCATTTATTACTTCATCTTTTTTTCCTACACCTTTTATATCTGCTTTTAAAATTACTTTCATTTTAATTTCCTTCCTTTCTTTTTATTTTTTTAAGGACCGTCTCCAAAATCCCCTCTAGGAGGGATTAGTAGGTCCGTCCCCAAAATCCCTTCTAGGAGGGATTGGCAGGACCGTCCCTAAATCCCTCTATTATTCTATTTCTGTAAAATATTCATTTATTCTTATAATTAGTTCTTGTTTTGCTTCTTCCATTGTTAGACCTTCTAGCTGTGCTCCTGCTAGTGTTATGTGTCCTCCTCCGCCTAGCTTTTCTAGGATTATTTGGACATTTATGTCTCCTATTGATCTTCCACTTATACAAATTTTGTCTCCTATATTTCCTAAGACAAATGATGCTGTTATATTACTTATTGTTAATAGTTCATCTGCTGCTTTGGCACATATTAGGCTTGCATCTTTGGTTTTTCTGTTATAACTTGCTATTGCTATACTGTCATTTACTATTTCTGCTTTTTTTACTATTTCTGCTATTTTGTTAAAACTTGCTAAGTCACTTTGGAACCATTTTTTTACTCTTATAATGTCTACTCCACATTTTCTTAAATATGCTGCTGCTTCAAATGTTCTTACTCCTGTTTTGAATGTAAAATTTTTTGTGTCCATCATTATTCCTGCATATAAACTTTCTGCTTCTATTGTTTTTAGGTTTATTTTTATACTTACATATTGTAAAATCTCTGTTACTAGTTCTGCTGCTGATGATGCATAGACTTCTTGGAATGTTAATGTTGCATTTTCTATATAGTCTGCACTTCTTCTATGGTGGTCTATAACTACTATTTTATCTGTTTTTGTAAGTATTTCAGGTGCTTCTACATAATTTACTTTATTTGTATCTACTACTACTAGTAAAGTTGTTTCATCTATATTTTCTTCTGCTACTTCTTTTGTTATTAAAATATCTTCATATTCTGGGTCTTTTAATAATGATTCTTTAAAACTTTGTAAAGTATTTGTTTCGTTTGATGTTATTATATATGCATTTTTCCCTAATTCTTTTACTAGTCTATATATTCCCATTGCTGAACCCATTGCATCTATATCTGGGTTTGAATGTCCCATTATCATTACTTTGTTTGATTCTTTTATTAGGTTTTCTAATGCATGTGCTACTACTCTTGCTTTTACTTTTGTTCTTTTTTCTACTTCTTGTGCTCTTCCTCCAAAGAATTTGTATATTTCATTTTCTCTAATTACAGCTTGGTCTCCTCCTCTTCCTAGAATTACATCCATTGCTGTTTGTGCTGATTTATATTTTTCTTTATCTGTTGCTCCTTCATTTGATACTGCTATACTTAGAGTAAATTGCACATTTGCTTTATTTTTTATGTCTTTTATTTTGTCTAATATACTAAATTTATCATTTTTTAGTTGCTCTAGATATCTTTGTTCAAAAATATAGATATATCTATCTCTATCTGATTTTATTAAAACTCCATTTGTTTCATTTGTCCAGTCAAATATACATTTGTCTATTTCTGCTGTTATTTGTGGCTTTTCTTCACTGTCTATTAGTTGCATATTTTCTTCATAGTTGTCAATCATTATTATTTCTACACATGATTTAGAGTCTGTATATTCTTTTTGTAGTTTTATAGATTCTGTTTCGTCTATGAAGTATAGAATTATTGTATATTTTGAGTTATTTGATTTTTTTGAATTTACAAATCTTCCAAATATTTTATATATTCTATTTCCTATTTCTACTTGATTTATTATTACTGATTTATCATTGTTGTCTTTACTGTCTTTTTTGTTTTCTATTTCTTGCTTTATATCATATAGTAATTCTGTTAAATAGTTTTGGATGTCTATATTTGCAAATTCAGACACGAATTTAGAACTTCTCCAGATTACTTTTCCTGTTGTTTCTAATATTACTAGTGGGAATGGTGAGTTTATTAAACTTGTTTTTGCTGCTGAGTCTACTGTTATTGTTAAGTCTTGTAATGATTCGGATAATTCGTTTTTTCTTTTGTTGTCTGCAAATGTTGCGTATATTACTACTAGTACATATAGTATTATTGATGGGATTATCCATTTTGTGTCTTGTATACAGATTGTTATTAGTAATATTAAAATAATAACTAAATAAATTTTTGTTCTTGATATTATTTTATCAAAGAAATTTCTTGTATTATTTTGCATATATTTTCTCCTTTATTTATTCCATTATATTGTACTCGGAAAGGTTGATTTTGTCAAGTTTATGACAAGTAAGTAGAAAAAATAGTAAATGAATTAAATACAATAAATTTAGGTAAAAAAAGAATATTATTTGAAGAAAGAGAATTTGTTTATATAATTAACATTTTTTCTTAAAATTAAACTTTATTCTAGTCTTTTCGCTAGTTTTTTAATAATCTTTTCTTGTGCTTTAAAATACATAAAAACACCTTCTTTAGTAAAATATCTTTCTTCATATTAAATCTTACCATAAAAGGTGTTTTTATATTTCTTATTCTTACAATCGGCTTACAAATCTATTACATTTTCAAGCTTTTTAGCTTTTTGCTCCATATTTTTCCATTATAGTGACCCTACGTCAAGGCAAGAACCACACGGAACGAACCACTAGAATATACAAGACCACTGCTTCCACTGAAACAGAAAACACCTGCGTAGCCATAATCGTAATCGCCCCCACGATAGAAGAATGGATAGATTGTATCAGGAAATTTAGAGTAGGTTCCAAACCATGAATCAGATGTACTATTATATTGATTAGAAGTTTCATATACTCCATCTCCTTTTTTTCCTACTGCTAAATGATAACTCTCTTCTTCATCTAATTCACTTGCTTCATATACTGTTTTATATTTTGTACTTTCTTCTGGATTACTTGCATTGTATAAATCTTTCTCTGTGTTTCCTCCATTTGTAAAAGAAGCACTAGTATAATTTACATAACTTGCTGTTCTCTCATATCCTCCTCCTGACATATCGTATACTCCATATGCATTTCCTGTTGTACTTTGTCCTGCATTTGTTGTGTATATTGCTAATTCTGTTGTACTTCCTCCTGTTATTAGACTAGTATTTGTATTTTGTTTTATTTTTGCTCCATCTAAACCATAACTACTATGTGATAAGTATGCTACTGCTCCCCATTCACTATTTTTTGCCATATGACTTCCTACAAGTTCACTACTTGTCTCTCCAAAAGTTGCACTTTTTCCTGCTTTATATTGTTCATTTATTGTCATATTAACTAAAATATTTTCGCCTGGTTTTACTGTTACTTTACTTACATCTCCTTCTGTATATTCTACTGTTGTTTCAAATTTTCCAACCCAAATTCCTTCAAGTTCTGTATCCCATCCACCATTTTCTGGAACACTTGTAAAAGCTGGATGTACTAACCATTCATTTTGTACTTGATTTCCTGTTCCATCATCTGTATATGTTATTTTACTTGGATCAGTTTCTGCCTCTCCACTTCCATCTAAAAATTCATTTGTAGTTCCTTTTAAAAATTTAATTTCTATAGTTCCACCAGTTGTGTCTGTACAATTTTGATGATAACCACTTGTTATTTTATATGCATATCTTGGAATCCACACAAACATACTTCCATCACTAGTTATAGCATTAGCCCATTTACTCCCTGTTTGTGTATCTGCTTCTGGACCTACATATTTTATTGGTTCCATTCCTCCTGTTAATTTTGGTGCATTTACTGTAGCTACTGCTGTTTCGTCATCTTCTGCATTTGCATCAATATAGCTATACCATTCTGGGTCATCAGTTGTTGTTCTTCTCCAAAGTTCTGGAACTTTTATTATATCACTATACATTGTATCTAAATCATCATCAGAAATTTCATAGTTATTTTTTATTTCATCAATTTCACTAATTTGTGATTGTAACTTATTTTGAGAGCCAAAATATATTCCTAAAGCAACAATCAGGAAAAATAGCATTGCTATTAGCACAAACAATGTTATTGAACCATTTTCATTTTTAAATTCTAGAAAATTCTTTTCTTTTTTCATGAAAGCCTCCTAAAATATATCTCTGCACATAATTTACATTTTGTGTAATCTTAATTACTTACTTATTTTATATTTTAATTTATTATAAAAAGAAAATCAATAAATATTGCACAAAAATGTGAATTATATAAACAAATTTTAATGTTAAAAACTTATTAAAACCTTAAACTCCAATTTAATTTTATAAGATTAAGCAGCTTAAGGTTTTAATAATAGAATTTAATATTTAAATAAAAAAATATAAAATTTTATGATTTTTTAAATTTTCTTTTGTAAGATTCTAGTTCAGAATCTGTGATTTCAGCAACTTTCTTTATAGTATTATCATCAATTTTTAAAGCTAACATATTTCGTATCATATTGTTTTTATTTTTTTCAATTCCTCTTTTTTCGCCTTTTTTTTCTCCTTCTTTCAATCCTTCTTCTTTACCATGTCTTTCTGCTGATGCCATTCCAAAATTATAATTTATTATTGCCTTTTCTCTTTCTTCATACATTATTCTTTCTTCTTCACTTAAATTCATTGTATTTAATTCATCTATTGTTTTTTCTACTTCCTTATTTTCTTTTCCAGCTTTCTCCATTTTATCCTCCTCTCCTACCATTACCCAGAGCCAT
>CAJFJM010000080.1 GCA_904384245.1 uncultured Clostridia bacterium | reverse complement strand
TCACTTACTGTTAGTGGTAAGTTTTCTGTTTTTTCAAATTTGTATCCCACTATATTTTTATCTGTATATGTATTTATTTCATCTCCATATGTTGCTTGTGTTGTTTCTGTTTTTGTATTGTCTATAACTCCATCATAGTAATATTCTACTTTATACTCAAATGTACTCTTTTTCAAACCTATATTTATATAATTTGCCATTAGAATCGATTCTATACTGTCTATATTATATTGAATTAGATCGGTTTGTTTAGTATCTATATTTAATTTGCTATTAATTGTTGTATCATTTCCTATTTCTTTATCAGTAACTGTATATCCTATATGAATTGTTGGGACTTTCACATAATATGTTCCTTCTTTTACACCAGAAAATTTATAGCTTCCATCTGAATTTGTAGTTGTTGTTATTTCTTCATTAGTATCAGCATTCACTAATACTACAGTTATATTTGATATTCTTTTTTCATTGCTATCTAATAGACCATCTTTGTTTTCGTCTTCCCACATTATTCCACTTATTGCATTATCTATAACATATTGTTCATTTATTGATGTTTTTGTGGCTACTAATCCTGAATCTGCTGTTTTTGATGCATATGCTTGATATCTATATATATCTCCTACATTATCAGATGTAGTACTTATTTGATATTTTAAACTCTGTTGCTCCATACTATCTAGTTTATCAATACAATCAACTAAAATTTTAGCTCCTGTTATATCTTGATTGCTAGTTACTGGTTGCCATATAGCTGTATTTGAGAAGTTTGCATTTGTACTATCTACATATATATCTTGGTTATATTGTAATTCTCCGAGTTCAATTAATTCTTCTAATGTTTTTGTAGACATATATACTTTATGTCCTGATGCTATCTCACCCATTGTAATATTATAACTTGCTCCTACTACAGATCCATTTATTCCATCTTGTGGTAATTGTTCTATTATTCTTACATCATTTGATTCTACTATTGTATTATTTCTTATAGAAACTTCAACATTTGAAGTTTCTCCTGCGATTATAATGACTTTTTCTAATTCTCTATTTACTTGTAATGCTACATCGTTTTTTGCTGAAACCACATATTTTTTTGTTACAGAAACTGCATTTTTCATATATATATTTGCATTAAGTTCTATTTGTGCATTATTATTTGTAAAAGGATTTATTGTTGCTGTTAATTTAATTGGTTCAACATTTTTAACATCAAATTTTGAATATAAATAAGTTAATGTTGTTGTTCCGTCTTCATTTTTTTCAATACTATCTGTTGTCATACTACTTGAACCAATTTTATATTCTAATTCTGCTGGTAATATTACTTCTACTTTTACATTATCAAATGAATCTGCATTTGTTTCTGTAATTCTTGGTGTAATACTATAATTGATTTCTTTATCTTGAATTAAATCATATAGTTTTTTTATAGTTCCATCTTCATCTAAATCATCTACTGTTATATCTAAATCTAAATTTGCTGCCTGCATATAAACTGTTTGTAGATAAACTCCATAACCTTCTTGGCTTCCCATAAATGCTCCCTGTTCATTATAGGTTGCTGGTTGTATTTTTTGATTGTAATCTCCAACCCAAGTTAAATTTCCATTATCATCTTTATCTACATTTGTTCTCATCAATACATATGTAGTTTTTCCTATATTTTCAGCATCATTTTTTACGGTAAACTTAGTATCATTTCTTATTTGATATATTCCATTTACATCATCAGCACTTTCTCTATTACTTACTATATAGATTGCTGAAATTTCTTCATCTTCTGGTTTTGTATTATACCAACTAAAATCATCATATGTTGCCACATTTAATTCTTCGTTTGTAGTTATTCCTGTTGTTGGGCTTGCTTTATATACACCATATTGTACAGTATACCAAGCTTTAGGATTTATTGTTTGGTAATCAGTATTATAATTTTCAACTAATCTTACACTTACTGAGTCAAAACTTAAATTTGCACTATTCCATAACATCAATGTTTTAGTATCTCCTAAAAAAGCTCCTCTTCTTTCTGTAACTTCTCCTAGCATTTGAACTGATGTTCCAACAGTTTTTTTAGTTTTTCCTTCTATATCACTTTTACTATCTGGATATATTATTTGTGTTATAGTTCTTTCATCTGATGTTGTTGTTATTAAATCTGTTGATGCTTCATTATTACTAGCATTATAATCTTCATTAGTTTCGTCAACTGATAAGTTTTTTACTTTATTATCATAGCTTAATTTTGTTCCTAATAATTTAAAAGTATAATTACTTGCTTGTGTATAATATGGCACATATAATTCTATTAGTCCTCCTAAAAAATATCCATAATCTTTTGGGTTTCTTTGGATATCCATTGTTGGGAAATGTCCATCTAAATCGTAATCACTAAATTGTATTGTTAATTTATTTCCTGATATTGATGTTGACATATTTCCTGCATTATATACACTAGAATCTTTTTTATTTTCATCATATGCTCCACCTTTTGCATTATAGAAAGTATTAGGATAAAGTCTATTTAACACTGATGAACTTGTTATATTAGACCATTTCATATTGTCATAACTTCCACAAGCTGTTACAATTGCATTATTGACTGCTTCTAATACATTTGTATTATTTGTTCTTTCTACATAATTTAGTTCTGTTTCTATTGTAATAGTTCCTCTAGGATAAACTCTCCCTTTTACTTCTTCATCTCCAACAATTCTACTTGATACTGTTAATCCAACATATACTCCACTATCTGATGAGTTTATTTTTTGTGAACCTCCACAGGTAAATTGTATATCTAATACATCTTTTGCTGATGAATACAGTGGGTTGGTATCTGTTATCGTTTGCATATATTCTTCATGTCCTTTTAAACATATTTCAAATTTTGGAGTGTATGAACTTATATTTACTATTCCTTCATCTACCCATCCAGAAACTAGAGCATTAAGTCCACTTACTTTTCTTGTTGATCCCTCTCCACTTGCTGTAAATGTGTAGTCTGCTTCAAATACTGTATTATCTGAACTGTACTCAACATTTGTAAATCCATCACTTAAATCCCATTGTATTATTTTTTTGTTTAAAGATTCTTGATTTGGTAGTGTTCCTTTTATGTGAACAGTTGCTTCTGTAAGTCCTGTTGGAAGTCCAAATTCTAATTCATATAAAACCATATCTAATGAACGTACATAATTATCATTTGGTGAGTTATCACTTCCTGGTTGTGGGGCAGCTCCTGAATTATCTGTTTCTATGACCTGTCCTGTTTGTCTATAATATTGTACATTGCTTAATCTGAAATCCTCTTCATTTCCCACTTCTCTATTTTCAGTTTTAGCAGTTTTAATTATTCTATTGACATTTGTTGTTACAGTAAAGGTTGCTAAACTCAAAATTAGTATTGATATTATGATTAGTAGTGTTATAATTTTAGTTTTTGTCTTCATGTACTATTCCTCCTTTTAATTTTATATATTTTTTATTGTTTGTTCCTTTAAAATTTGGCTTAAACTTTTCCTGACAATGAAATCTTAAATCTAAATATATACTTCTATTCTAAACTCTATAAGTTTCTTTATCGCTTTTCATTATATTAAAAATTTTTTTTGATGTAAATATGAGAATTTATCTACATATATGAATCTATTACGGAAATACATTTAGTATTTTTTTTTAATTTTTAAAAACATTTATATTACAACTTGATTACATAATGATTTGTTTTTAATTTTTTCTTTTGATTTTTCTTACGGAATTTTAAGTTTAATCTTTATTTTTTCTTCTAATTTTTTGTTTTTTTTCAAATTTATATAATAAATTTTTTTTAGATAAAATGTAACAAAAATCCTTAAGCTATGTAACGAAATTGTAATATAAACTTAATATTTTATAAAAAAACATCAAATATATATTTATAGCGGTTTTTCGAATTTTTATAAAATCTAAAGAATAGACGGTGCTTGTCTTTCATCATAAAATATATTACAATATTACTGTATTCTCTATTATAAAAAAGTAGATTAAATATAATGTGTATAATAAAAAGTAAAAAGAAGGGGGTATATTCATGAAAAACAAACTCATTGTAAAATTTTCAATTATTCTTATAATAGGAATATTATTAACTACTTATCTTATATTTAATAATTTTAGTAATTCAAATCAATCAGAATTAACAAGTATTCAAGGACAACAAAAAACATTTAATTCATATCAAGTGCCAAATACGGCAAAAGAAGTTGTAGCAGATATGAAATTAGGGTGGAATTTAGGAAATACTCTTGATTCACCTGATGGTCAAAATCAAAACATTGAAACAAGCTACTATGAAACCTTATGGGAAAATCCTGTAACAACAAAGGAAATGATAACAGAAGTAAAAAATGCAGGTTTTAATGCTATAAGAATTCCAGTTACATGGTATGATCATGTATATTACGAAGATGGAACTGGAAATAAAATAAAAGACATTGATATAAGCAATATGACAGTTCAACAAATTGGAAATATTAAAATTGAAGAAAAATGGATGCAAAGAGTAAAAGAAGTAGTAGACTATGCAAAAGACAATTCATTTTATATCATTTTAAATGTACATCATGATGTAGGAACAGGTGCTTGGCCATGGATATTTGCTAGCACAGATGATGCACAAAGAGCAAAATATGAAGCTGTATTAGAAATGTTATGGAAGCAAATTGCTGAAGAATTCAAAGATTATGATAATCAATTGCTATTTGAAGGATTTAACGAAATTATGATAGAAGGTGCCACATCATGGGTAGGTTCTTATGAAACTTCAAAAGTAACAAGTGCACATTTTGAAGCAGTTAACCGTCTAAATCAAAAATTTGTTGATACAATAAGAAATTCAGGAGGAAATAACAGCTCCAGATTTTTAATACTAAATACATATGGAGCAGAAACTGTTGCAGAAGCACTTGATAATTTTGAATTACCAAATGATACAATAGCAAACCATTTAATTATTAGCGGACATTTATATGACTGGGGAGGTCAATGTCAATCAGGAAATAATAATACAGTTTATAATGCATTGAAAAGACTTCAAGAAAAAGCAGACAGTGTCGGAGCAGGAGCAATAATAGGCGAATTTGCTTGTCGAATTGGATATATAGGAGAAGGACAAGCAGCATTAGCAGATAATTATTATGTAAGAACAGCAAAATCTTTGGGAATTACATGTTTCTATTGGGATGAAGGAGCAGGAAAAAATGCAACTATGAACTTATTAGATAGAACTACTTTAAAATGGGTGTATCCTAGAGTAGTAGAAGCATTAGTAAAAGGTTCAGAAGGACAAGAACTAGAAACCAATGTAGTGGATTCAAGTACAGAACCAACAAGTTTTACATTAAATACATCTACATTAACTCTAGACTATAATTCAAAAGAAAGAGCTAATTTAATAGCTACATTACAACCAGAAAATGCTGGAAAATCAACACAAATAACTTGGAGTTCAAGTAATACAAACATAGTAACTGTTAGTACAACAGGTGTTTTAGCACCAAAAGGAATTCCAGAACTAATCAATATTCAAGGACCATTTGCAGGAGGAGAAGAAGGAACAGCAACAATTACAGCAACAATTACAAAAGAAGATGGAACACAACTTCAAGCAAAATGCGAAGTAACAGTAACAAATAAAGTAAAAGGAAAAGTAAGTGAAGTAAATCTATCAGACTTTAATAATTGGAGAAAAGGATTCTATGATTGGCAAAAAGGATATTATTTTGCAAATGGAACAGATAGAATATGTGTAGATGGATATTTAGAGGTAGAGCCAAATCAGCAATATGAAGCACAGATAACAGGAGAAAATCTTGTTTTTACAGCTAGAGAAGTAAACGAAAATCATGAACTTGTTAAATCAACATTATTAAAAAATGGAGAGACATTAACAACAGATAGTAACACAAAATATATTGCATTAAGTATGCACAGAATATCAGATATAAGTGAAGAAGCACAACCAATGACATTAGATGATTTTGAAGATGAATTTAATAATAATATACAATTGGCATTACTAACAGAAGGGCAAACACCAGAAGAAGTACATGTAACAGGGGTAACATTAGATAAAGATTCAATAGAACTTAAAGAAGGAGAACAAGCAACTCTAGTAGCAGCTGTAACACCTAACAATGCAACAAACAAAAATGTAACTTGGAAATCAGAAAATAATGAAATAGCAACAGTAAATAATGGAGTTGTAACAGCTCAAAAAGAAGGAACAACAACAATTACTGTTACAACAGTAGACGGAAACTATGAAGATTCAGCAAATGTAATAGTTGAAAAAGCAACAAATGACGTAACTAAAATAGAAATTAAAAATGTACCAAGTAAAACAACATATATAAAAGGTGAAAATTTAGAACTAACAGGTGGAACAATTACTGTAACATATGAGGATGGAACAAGTTCAGAAGTTCCTAT
>CAJFJM010000079.1 GCA_904384245.1 uncultured Clostridia bacterium | reverse complement strand
CACTTTCCCTTATAGGAGGGATTTTAAGGACCGTCCCCTGTTCCCTGTTTTGAGGTCTGTCCCCATATTCCCTGGTAGGAGGGATTTTAAGGACCGTCCCTTGTTCCCTGCTTCCTGTTCCTGTTCTCTTTTTCCCTATTTTCTTTCCGCTTCTTCAAGTATTTCAAATAATTCTCTCTGATTAAAATGATATCTCTTATTACAAAAATGGCACACAAGTTCTGCTTCTCCATCTTCTTCTATTATATTTGTTAATTCCTCTTTTCCTATTGTAACTAAAGCCTCTGCCATATGCTCTTTTGAACAATCACATTCATAAAGTGGTGTTCTATTTTCTTCTATTACTTGAATATTTTCATCTCCTGTTATATTTTTTGCTATTTCTTCTAATGACAAATCTTTGTCTAACATTTTTGAAATTGCTCCTGCTTTAAATATAGATTGCTCTAAGTTATATATGTCATCTTCTGTTGCATCTGGCATAGGTGTTATTAAATATCCTCCTGCACTTCTTACTCCATTTTTGTCTACTAAAACACCTAATGCAACTGCTGAATTTTTTTGTTCTGATTTTGAAAAATATTCTGCAAAGTCTTCTGCTATTTCTCCTGAAACTAGTGGAGATATTCCTACATATGGTTCTTTTAACCCCATATCTTTTACTATATTTAAATATCCTTCTCTTCCAATTGCTCCCCCTACATCTAATTTTCCGTCTTCATTTAATGGTAAATCTACTTGAGGATTTCCTATTGCTCCTTTTACTTTTGGAAATGAATTTGCTGTTACTATTATTGTTCCTATTGGTCCATTTCCTTTTAATTGAATTGTTAATTTATCTTTACTTCCTTTTAGTTCTATTCCCATTATTGCTCCCATTGTTAAGACTCTTCCCATTGCTGCTGTTGCTAATGGACTTAAATCATGTGTGTTTCTTGCTTTTTCTACTAAATTTGTTGTTACTGCACATATAACAGATACTCTCCCATCATATGCTAAAAATCTTTTTATTTCGTCTTGCAATTTTTTCTCCTCCTAAAATTAAATTTATTGAAATTCTAACATATTCAAGTGATAAAGTCAATCATAAAAGAACGGTAACAAAAAAAGATAGTTTTTAAAGTTTTTTTTATTTTAATTATATTAAAACTCTTTAAACTATCTTCTTTTATATATTTAATCTTGTTTTTGGAACATATCTTTTCCAACTCCACAAATTGGGCATACCCATGTATCTGGAATATCTTCAAATGCTGTTCCTGGAGCTATTCCACTATCTGGATCTCCTTTTTCTGGATCATATACATATCCACATGCTAAACATACGTACATTTTAGCCACCTCCTATTTTTTCTGTATTTTTTAATCTTAATATTTATTTAATAACCTTAATATCTATTTTTATCTTTTTTTAGAAATATATACATCTATTACTTTACTATGTAATATTTTATATATTCATATTATACTTCTACTCATGCAATTCAAACATATCTTTTCCTTCTCCACAAACTGGACATACCCAATCATCTGGTAAATCTTCAAATGGTGTTCCTGGTTTTATTCCTGCCTTTTCGTTTCCAAATTTAGGATTATATATGTATTTACATTGTATACATTCATATCTTTCTTTTCCTGTTTTTTCTGGTGAAAAGTTTTTATATCCTGATGCGATTGCTACAATTACTATCAATAAAAATGATAAAGCTTTCCATATACCACTATCACATAAAATTACTGCAAATATACCAAAAATTGCACTTATTCCATATAAAATTAGTACTGCTTGTTTTTGATTATATCCTCTTGCTACTAATTTATGATGTAAATGACCTTTATCTGCTTTAAATACTGCTTTTATTGATTTACCTTTTATCATTCTTCTAACAATTGCAAATAGTGTGTCAAAAATTGGTAGACCAAGCACAATAAGTGGTAATACAATAACTGCTGCTGTATATGTTTTTGCAGAACCTAAGATTGATATTATTGCTAATGAATATCCTAAAAAGTTTGAACCTGTATCTCCTATAAATGTCTTAGCTGGAGAAAAATTAAATGGTAAAAATCCAACAAGTGCACCAGCTAAAGCTGTAATTAAAATTACAGATACCATTGATGATCCATTAAGTACAAATATTATAAGTAATGATACTGCTGATATAACAGATATCCCTGAAGATAATCCATCTAATCCGTCTATTAGGTTAATTGCATTTGTAACTATAACTACCCATGCAATTGTTAAAATAACAGATGTTACTTGATGCATTTCTGGAAAATTTAAAAATGGTAATGTTACTCCTTCTATTCTTATTCCTGCAAGGACTGCTGCTATTGCTGCTAAAATTTGTCCTATTAGCTTAGTAAAAGGTTTTATAGTTTTAATATCATCAACAACACAAAAAGCAGATATTATTCCAATTCCTATTAAAAATCCTAGTAATTTTCTCCAATATTCTTCAAAACCAAACAAATTGATAGATTTTTCCATACTCATAACAATTAACAAATATATTGTAGATACTAAAAAACCTAAAATAACTGCAGGTCCTCCAAATTTTGGCATGGACTTTTTGTGCATTCTTCTTTCATCTTTTGGAATATCAACAGCTCCTACTTTTTTTGCTATTTTTATAGTATATGGTGTAGCAACAAATGTGACTACAAATGCCAGAACAAATGCTATTGCAATATCTCCCCACATAACATATTCCTCCAATTATTTCATATTTTCTTTTTCTATTTCTTCTATCATTTCTATTCTTTCTTGATATTTTCCACCTTTGAATTCTGTTCCTAACCAATTTCTAATTATACAAATTGCTGTATTTGTTGTTAAATAATCTCCTCCTAAAGTAATTACATTAACATTATCATCAGATTTAGCAAATTTTGCTATTTCTTCATCATAAACAGATGCTGCTCTAATTCCTTTGAATTTATTTGCTACAACTGCCATACCTAGACCAGAACGACAAACTAAAATTCCTCTTTCTGCTCTTTTACTTTGTATTTCTTCTGCTACTTTTTTTGCATATATTGGATAGTCTGTTCTTTCTTCTGAATCTGTTCCACAATCTATATATTCTATTCCCTTTTCATCTAAATATCTTTTTATTTCTTCTTTTAATTTATATCCACCATGGTCTGAACCTATAGCTATCATTTTAATCACTCCTTATGTATTTTTTATCAATATAACACAAAAGATTTCATATTACAATAAAAAATGCAAATTTATATATGTTTTTTCTGTAAACACTTGCCAAATTGCAAAAACTATGCTAAAATACTTTATGTTATTATTGTAATATTGACTAAGAGGAGGTGCAAACATGCCAAATATCAAATCAGCAAAAAAGAGAGTTAAAGTAATTGAAAAGAAAACTTTAAGAAATAATATGATAAAATCTGGATATAAATCAGCTATTAAAAATTTTGAACAAGCTTTAGAAGCTGGAAATATGGATGAAGCAAAAAAATTATTCTCAGAAGCTACTAAAAAAATAGACCAAGCTTGTACAAAAGGTGTTATTGTAAAAAACACAGCTGCTAGAAAAAAATCTAGTTTATCAAAAAAATTAAATGCAGCCATGGCATAGGCTAAAAATAAAGATTATGCATAGTTTTTATAAAAAGACTTATTTTTCATAAGTCTTTTTTTGAGCTTTCCAATTCTTAATTTTAATTTTATGCAATAATTGATATTACATAAAAAGCAGATCATTACTAATTCATTTTATATTTGCCTAATTTTATACAATAATTACCATTGCAGTATTTTAATAAATATGTTAACATAATTTAAGGTGATGCATATGATAAAATATTTTAAAAATTATTATTTAAATTTAGATAAAAATACTCTTAAGATTATAAAAAATGGTTGGAAATTTTGTAGTATTATTTGCTTTATTGGTATTTTTTTGTTATTAACATATCTTATTTTTTTACATAGTCCTTTTTTATATAAGATAGGAATTTCTATTTTTCAATTAAGCATAATTTTTGCCATAGAATTTTTAGTTTGTGGATATGTTGTTGATTCTATTAAAAAAGGAAATTAAGTGCAATCAATTGTTCAAACTCTATCCAAAAATTTATCCCAACATCTAAAAAAAGTAGAGAAGCTACATAAGCTTAGCTCACGTAGGTCCTTTAAAAGGACACTTTTCTTGTTGTATACGGAAAAATCCATATAGAATCAAGATAAACGTTAATTTTGCCTATACAGCAAAAAAAGAATTTTTGTTAAAACTCCCTTTTTCTTTAACAAAAATTCTTTTTCTATGTTAAACAACTTTTTTATGCTATCTTTCTCTTCTTTTTATTTCTTTAATTCTTCTAAGAACATTTCATTTAACATTTTAGGATTTGCTTTACCTTTAGTTTCTTTCATAGCTTGTCCTACTAAAAATCCTAAAGCTCTATCTTTTCCTGCTTTATAATCTGCTATTGATTGTGGATTTGCTTCTAATACTTTCATTACAACTTCTTTTATTGCACCTTCATCAGATATTTGAATCCATCCTTTTTCTTTTATAATATCTTCTGGATCTCTTGGATTTTCAAATAATTCTTCTAATACTTTTTTACCAATACTTGAACTAATTGTTCCTTTGTCTATTAAAATAACTAATTTAGCCAATTGGTTGCTGTCAAATGGTATTTCAATTGGTTCCATTTCACATTCATTTAATATTCTAGAAATATCTGAAATTATCCAATTAGATACTGCTTTTGGATTTTTACATATTTTAATTGCTCCTTCAAATAAATCTGACAAATATTTAGATGATGTTATTATATTAGCATCTTTTTCTGATAAATTATATTCTTCTAAATATCTTTCTTTTCTACTTTCAGGAAGTTCTGGTAAACTGTTTTTTATATTTTCTATATATTCATCAGAAAGATTTATAGCTACTAAATCTGGATCTGGGAAATATCTATAATCTTGTGCATCTTCTTTATCTCTCATAGAAAATGTTTTTCCTGATACCTCATCCCATCTTAAAGTTTCTTGCTCTACCTTTCCACCATCTTCTAATACATCAATTTGTCTATCTACTTCATATTCAATAGCTCTTGTTATACTTCTAAAAGAATTCATATTTTTCATTTCTGTACGAATTCCAAGTTTTGTATCACCTTTTTTTCTAACAGAAACATTAACATCAGCTCTAAATGAACCCTCTTGCATCTTACAATCAGAAACTTCTATATATTCTAATATTGATTTCAATTTCTTTAAATATGCTTCAACTTCATCTGTAGAACGTAAATCTGGTTCTGAAACAATTTCTATTAAAGGAACTCCTGCTCTATTTAAATCAACTAAACTTCCTCCACCAAATTCATCATGATTTAGTTTTCCAGCATCTTCTTCAATATGAATTCTAGTTAATCTAATTTTCTTTTTTTCTCCATTTACTTCTACCTCTATAAATCCATGTTCACACAAAGGTTCATCATATTGTGAAATTTGATATGCCTTTGGTAAATCTGGATAAAAATAATTTTTTCTATCATTTTTGCTTTTTCTTGCAATCTCACAATTAGTAGCAAGACCTGCTTTAACAGCATATTCAACAACTTTTTCATTTAAAACCGGTAATGTACCAGGCATTCCCATACAAATTGGGCAAACCTGAGTATTAGGCTCAGCACCAAAAGTTGTTGGACAAGAACAAAATATTTTTGTTTTGGTTGAAAGTTCTGCATGAACTTCTAATCCCATAACTACTTCATAATCACTTCTTGACATTACATTTCCTCCTTTTTTCATTTCCAAACGAATGACAGTCGACCAGCGGATGATAGGGACAGACCAAATCATCCGAATCTCGGATAATGGGGACAGGCCAAATCGTCCGGAAATTTTTTATTGCTATCTTTACTTTTTCTACATATAGCTTCTTACTAATATCTTTTTATTTTTAATTAACATTTTTTCTAATTTTTTTGTGTTTTTATTTTTTTAAATCCTCTATTTTTAAACATTTAAACGAATTGGTGGGTCCCAAACGTTCCTTCCAAACGGTCACCAAACATTCATCTCAAACGTTCATTTTTAAACATTTATTTAAATCTGTGAACAAAATGGAGTGTCACAAACATTCTCCTAATGTTCAGCAAACAATTTGGATTTTGGTCAACTTCGGACAAAATGGCGTGTCCCTATTGTCCGAATTGCTCAAAAGTATATGCTGCATTTAATATTGCTTGTTCGTCAAATCTTTTTCCTATTAACTGCATTCCTATTGGCATTCCTTCTGCATCTTTTCCGCATGGTATTGATATTGCTGGTAATCCTGCTATATTTATTGATACTGTACAAATATCTGCTAAATACATTTCTAATGGGTTATTTGATTTTGAACCTATATCAAATGCTACTGTTGGTGATTTCATTACTAATGTACGTACTTTTTGTGCTTTTTTGTAATATGCATCATAATATCCTGAAGATAATACATATGTTCCAAGTATTATTCTTCTTTTTACTTCTGGTCCAAATCCTTCACTTCTTGTTTTTCTGTATAATTCTTTTAGGTTTGAAAATTCTTTTGTTCTATATGTATATCTAATTCCATCAAATCTTCCTAAATTTGAACTTGCTTCTGCACAAGCTATTATGTAGTAAGCTGCTAATGAATATTTTGCTATATCTAATGAACATTCTTCTACTTCTGCTCCTAATTCTTTATATTTTTCAATTGCTTTTTCTAATGATTTTTTTACTTCTTTATTTATACCCTCTCCAAAAAATTCTTTTGGTATTCCTATTTTTAGTCCTTTTACATCATTTTTTAATGCTTTTACATAATCTTGTTTTTCTACATTTGCTGATGTTGAATCTCTTTCATCATGCCCTGCAATTACATTTAATAATATTGCACAATCTTTTACATCTTTTGTTATTGGACCTATTTGGTCAAGTGATGATGCAAATGCTACTAATCCATATCTTGATACTAATCCATATGTTGGTTTTAATCCTACAACTCCACAAAAACTTGCTGGTTCTCTTATAGATCCCCCTGTATCACTTCCTAAAGACCATGGTACTAAATTTGCTGCAACAGCTGCTGCACTTCCTCCTGATGACCCTCCTGGTACTTTATTTAAATTCCATGGATTTCTTGTTACATGGAAATATGAATATTCTGTAGAACCTCCCATGGCAAATTCATCCATATTTAATTTACCAAGCATTACCATATTCTCTGCATTTATTTTTTCCATTACTGTAGCATCATATGGTGATATAAAATTTTCTAACATTTTTGAACTACATGTAGTTTTTACACCTTTAGTACATATATTATCTTTTATTCCTATTGGAATTCCTGCTAAACTATTTTTAATTTCTCCGCTTTCTATTTTATTTTGAATCTCTTCTGCATTTTTTAATGCTTCATCTTCTAATATTGTTACAAAAGCACCTATTTTTTCTTCTTTTTTCTTTATATTTTCTATATATGCCTTTGTAATATCAGTTACAGTAATTTCTTTATTTTCTAATTTGTCCTGTAACTCATGAACTGTCAATTCAGTAATATCCATCTATTCTCCTCCTATCTCTATAAATGAATAGATTATCTATCAATACATTCATTTATCTTGCTTTTATTTTTTATTATAAAATTTAATAACATCTTTTTTTATATTTTAAAAATAAAATTTATAATCCTCAGTATTCTTAAACTATCCTATAACTTTAGGAATTTTAAACATATGTTGTTCTTTACTCTCAGCATTTTGTAATAGACTCTCATTATCTTCAAATATTTTTACTTCATCTTTACGAAAAACATTTTTGTCTTCATTTGCTCCAATAGTTATGTCTAGATTTTCTACAGGTGCATTATTAACAATATTTGCAAAATCTAAAATTTCTTGCAAATTATCCATATAATTTTGGATCTCATTTTCTTCAAGTTTTAAACTTGCTAAATTTGCTATATGCAAAATTTCTTCTTTACTTACCTTCATAATAAATTCCATTCCTTTCTCGCTTCGCTCTAAAGGCACACATAGGAATGAAAGCCTTGAGCTTAAAGCATTTTTATTATATAATATCTCAAG
>CAJFJM010000078.1 GCA_904384245.1 uncultured Clostridia bacterium | reverse complement strand
TGTGATTGGAATGCTTGTAGCCCTTCTTAAGATAAAATAAATGAGGAAGCGCGAAGTATGTAGCGAGAGGCTCGTTTGTTTTATCTTTAGAAGGGCTAAAGCATGGATTGAGCCGAAAATTAAAAAATTTATATAATAACTTCTTTTGGCTGGCGGTTTATTTTAGTTGCGGTAACTTTTTTAATCCAATTTTATTATTTAATTTCCTTCTAGGTCAAATATTATTTTTTAGTTACTTTTCTTTTTGATATCTTTTTACTTTTATCTTCTGATATTTCTTGTTTTTTTGCTTTTACTGCATTTCTTTTTTCTTCATTCGCTTCATATTCTAATAGGTAAATTGTTCTTATTTTTACATCTGAGAAATCGTTATTTGGTTCTAATTTTACAATTTTAAATGTTGATTTCTTCTTTAATACTAGTGGTAATTTTCCTATATCTACTATTATATTTGAAGATAGTTCCATTCCTACTGGCAATGTTTTGTTTTGGTTGTCATATAAAATACTGTTAGTTACTCCTACCATGTGTGACCCTTGTGTTAAATTTATTTTGTAAAAATATAATTTGTTTGTTTCCGCTTCTAATAGTTTGTTTATCTCTTCTTCTGGATTCATATTCAACATTTGTAATGTGTTCCTTTTTATTTTTTCATCACACATTGCTTTATATGCTGGGATTTCTTCATCAATTACATCTTTTTCTAGTGCTGTTTTTATGTTTTCTAGTATTTTTTCTAGATTTAATTTAAATCCTAGAGTATTTGTTTTTTGGTTTATTTCTAAAATATTATATTTATCTTTTTTTAATTCTCTATGTCTTTTATTACCTATTTTTCTTATTTTTCTGTTACTATCAACTAATCCTCCAAAAATATCAAATTCTTCATCTTCTGATAATTCTTTTTCTGATTTTTCGCCATTTTTTAGTTCTTTTAGTACATTTTCTATTTCTTTTGGTGTTATATTATTTGTTTTTATTTTGTTTAATATATCAATTAGATTTGTTGTTGCAATATATATGCTGTCTAGCTCTTCTTTAGATAAATTTTTTCTTTGCCATTTGTCTAATTTTATACCAAAATCTTCTTTATCTTCTTTGTAGTTAAATGTTTTTGTTATCTTTTTAACTATGTTTACTTCCTCTTCTTCTCCTTCTGGTAATTGTGATACTTCATCTTTATTACTATATTTCCAGAATTCAAATATACTTTTTTTGTGTTTGTCTATCTCTTGTATAAATGCTGTTGCATTTTCTATCTTTTTTGTCATGTTTTTATTTTTTAATTTAAATGCATTTATATCCATAATGATATTTTTTAGTTCTATTTCTTTTTCTTCTAACTCTTTGCTTTTTTCTACTAATTCTTCTATTGTATAATTTTTTTTCAATTTTATTGGTTCTATTTTTATTTCTTCTTCTTTTTCTTCTTTTATAATCTTTTGTGGAATTTCTTTTTCTTTTCTTATTTTATTTTTTCCACTTTTTTTATTATATTTAAAATAATATTTAAATTTTCCAAAAAAAGATTTTTTACATTCTAAAAAAGTTGTTATTTGTTTTTCTTTTTCTATATATTCAATTTCTTGGTCAGCAATTATTTGTTTTAGTTCTTCTAATCTTTTTTTGCTTTGCATGATTTTTATTTTTGTTTTTTCTTTAGTTTCTTCTTTTTCCGTAAATTCTTTTTTTATAAATACTGATAATGTTGGGTATTCTACTTTTTCATCATTATAATAAAACTCTATTCCTCCTGCTTTGTCTATTCCAGTTTTAAAATTATAGTAATTTGGAGCTTCTGTTTGTAATATGAACATAGCTTTTAATAGTTTGTATAATTGCATACCTGCTACTGTCGTTTTTAGTGTTATTTTATATGGACTTTTTATATTCTCTAATACTTCTGTTTCTCCTACTATTTGAACTGATAATTTATTTTGTTTATCATATACTTCATATATTAGTGGCCAGTCTTTAGTAAATAGCCATAAATAATTTTCAATGTCTTTTAGTTCTTCTGTTGTAAAGTATTTTTTTGAATAGTTTATATTACTTATTGGCACAAAAATTGTGTCTGCACTTTTGTTTTCTATTTTCTTTTTTAATAAGTAGAAAAATGTTGAATAATCTGTATCTTCTGTTGTTACTAGCATAAAATATTGATTTGATTCTTCTGAATAATATATTTGCCATAAGTAGTTCCCTTCAAATTTAACTTTAAATGGTATTTTTTCAGCTAATTTTTTTTGTTCTTCTTCTATTTTTTTTATTTCTTCTAATTTTACTTTTTGTAGCATTTCTAAAAATGTTGTGTAATATATTAAGTTTTCTTCATTTTGATTGTCTAAATATTTTGCTAATGGTATTGCTTTTTTGTATTTTTCTTGCAAGTCATCCATTCTGTTTGTTGGACTTATTAGAATTTGGATATCTTTTATAGGGATAAATCTATATTGCTTATATTGTTGCTTTTTGTTATATATTCTTGTTGTTTTATATTTTATTGGTTTTATTGTTTGTAATTCTTTTGGTATGTTTTCTAAATCTAGATTTATATATTTTAGTTTTTTTAATATCTCGTCATTTTCTGTTTTACTCTTTTTTGGCAATTTTTCTTTCTCCTTTCAAGATACTTTTATTTTAAGATTTCATTAAATGTTTTAAATTCATATCCTTGTTCTTTTAAGTATTCTATTACTTGTGGAAGCGTTTCTGCTGTTATTTTTTTTGCTGATGAGTCATGCATAAGTAATATAACACTGTTTTTGCCATTTGTTGTTCTTTTTAGATTTTTCATTAGTTTTTCGAGTGTTGGATTTGTTGATTCTGAGTCTCCTGTTAATGCATTCCAGTCTACATTTAGTATTTGATTTTCTTCTAATAATTGTTTTGCTTGATTTTTTATTTCTGCATATTTTCCTCCTACTAGTCCTCCAGGAAATCTAAATATTTTTGTGTTAAATTCATTATTTCCTATGGCTTTTTTTATTGCTTCATTTGTTTTGTTATATTCATCTAATACTGATTGTGGTGATGCATATATTGCTTCATATACATGTGAATATCCATGATTTCCTATAAAATGCCCTTTTTCATATACTTCTTTGACTTTTTCTGGCATTGCTTCTACTCTTGAGCCTAGTACAAAGAAATTTGCTTTTAGATTATAGTTTTCTAATGTGTTTAAAATACTGCTTGTATTTTCTGAAGGTCCATCATCAAATGTTAGAAATACTCTTTTTGTTTCTGAACTGTATATGTGATCTATTTGTTCTTTGTTTTCTTCATATATTTGTGTTTTTTCTTGATTTTGCTGTTCTTGTTCTTTAAATTTGTTTGATAAATTTATTAGTTGTTCATTTTGATTTTTTATATTTTTTAATACAGCTATTGTGTTTATTGTGTAATATCCTATCAATAATAATGTTAATATTATTAGTATTGCTGTTAAAATTATAAATATAATTCTTTTTTTATCAACATATTTTTTCATACTGTAGATATTATAGCCTTTATATTTATTTTTTCCTATTTTCAATTTCATATTTTTCTCCATAAGAATCTTTTGCTGATTTTTATTGATTTATTACTTTTTATTTTTATACTATATTTCTTCTTTTTGGTTTGTTGATAAATCAATTATTTCTAGTTTGGCTGTTTGGCTATCAAATTTATATGCTTTGTTAGAAATAAAGTATTGTGCATTTTTTATTTCTTCATTTTGTTCTTCTTGCTGTGTTTCTCTATTTATGATACCAATTGTTCCATCTTGTTTAACATAATAAATTTGTTTTTCATTTATAAATGCAATATTTGTTCCAATTTCTTTTGATGTATATATATCTTCTGTTTCTCCTGTTTCTTCATTTAGTTGTTTTATTGTATATGTTTGTTCTAGATTATCAGATGTTGTTGTTACAGTGATATATGTTTTCCCTAAAAATTGTTTTACATTTCCTGCTATTCCTATTGATTTATCTTCTGCTGTTTCTGTGTTAAATAAATTTGTCATTTCTTGATTTGCATAATCTATATATATTAAATATTTTCCTTGTATTCCAAGTGGAAACTTTCTCCCATCTGCTAATAATACTGGATTTGTTCCATCTGAATTTATTTGATACATTTGTCTTGTTTGTGTTGTGTAATATATTTTGTCTCCTTGTATATAGAAATAATTTTTTATGCTGTTTGCTATTTGAACAATATTGTTTCCATCTTTGTCCATTTTATTTAAAGTTCCTTGTGGATTTCTATTTATTGTGTCATATCCTATTTGATTTACATAGTAAATATCATTGTCTGTTAACCATATTTGCAAAGTTATTCCTGTATATATTTTTTTAGTATTTCCTTGTAAGTCTGTTTTATATATACCTGTTCCTTGATTGTATTCTGGTATGCAATAAATATTTTGTCCGTCAAAATACATTTTGCTAATTGCTATTTCTAATGTTGCTATTTTATTTTTTTGTTTGTTTTGTTCATCTATTGTGTATATATCTTGACCTTGTGCTAATATTGTTTGGTTGTCTATTTTACATATCAAACTTCCTTCTGTCATGCTTTTTCTTTTTTCTTCTGCTGAATTATCTATTTTTGTTTCTGTTTTTTCTGTGTTTTGTGATAAATTTTCTACTATATTATTATTGTTTGAAACTTGTATATTTTTGTCATCTTTTTTTACTATTATTACAATTATCATTACTACTATTAAAATAGCTAATATTATCGCTAAAATAAAATCTGAACTAAACTTTTTCATATGTTTCCTCCCTTTATTTTTTGACGTTTTCATTTTACTACATTTTAATTGATATTGCAAGGGGAAATTGAAGGTCTTGTATGCGGAAAAATCTATATAGGATTAAGATAAATATTGATTTTTCCTATACAATAACAAAAGTAAAAATCCATCTTAATTTAAAGTTGGATTTTTACTTTTTCCTTCTTTTTAGTTTTTTTAAACAATTTTTTAAGTAAATCTGTAAGCCGGGTTCTGTCATTTAAAATAGTCATTTATCTAGGATAATTATCACTAATTACCTCAAGCCACGCAATTCAAGAAGGTGCCGAGCAGGCTTAATCTTCTTTGTTAGGTGTTGCTCCTGATGGGGTTTACACTGCCTATTATGTCACCATAACAGCGGTGAGCTCTTACCTCGCCTTTTCACCCTTACCAAATATTTGGCGGTTATTTTCTGTTGCACTTTCCTTAAGGTTTCCCTCACTAGACGTTATCTAGCATCATTGCTCTATGGAGCCCGGACTTTCCTCTCGTAATTCCTTTCGAAATTTACCAGCGACTATTCAATTTACTCAAAAATTATTATATCACAATTGATTTAATTCTTCTACTAATTTTTCATATTTTATTAAAAAAAGTTTTGCGTCTTGTTTTTCTGTGCTATTTTTTAATTCATTAAGCATTACATATATTTTATTACTTTTATATTGTTTTTCATCATTTATTTTGATGTCTGTTAATAGTCTTGAAAAACTATCTATTGCTGTTTGAACATCTTGGCTTATGCTTGTCCAATCATTACTGTCTAATTTGCTGTATGCTTTTAGTACATTTTGCTTTGTGTCTATTCCTATAATTTTCATTTCATCTGTCGCACTTTGTTTTGTGAATTTTGCAATATAATCATAGATATTTACAAGTTCTGTTAATGTTTTTTCTTTTGATTCATCTTTTATTGCTAATGTTAAATTATCTAATTGTTTATTAAAATTTAAAATATCTTCTTGTGGTATATTTATTTGGTATAAATCTAATGTTATTGTTGGTATTGATGTGTATATATTTTCTACTTCTATTTTTATAGAATCCCAATCTATGTTTATTTCTTGTGTTAATACCCCTTCTGCCTGTAATGTATATTTTTGATTATTTTCTTTTTCTTCTGCACTCTGTTGTGTTTGGCTATTTTGTCCATTTTCTTGTTGTCCACTACTTTGGTTTCCTGAACTTTGATTATTTGTGTCTTGACTTTCAGAATTTGTATTATTTCCTTGTCCACTAGATTCACTACTTGAACTTCCATTAGAATTACTACTTGTATCATCTTCTGAACTTGATGTATTTCCTTCTATTTTTTCTGTTGATATTTTATAATTTTCATATTCTATTTGATTCATTTTATTGAATAAATTTACTATTTTGTCTTCTAAATAATCTATTTCTGATGATATTTTTTCTTCTATTAGTTTATTTTCTCGTTTTTCTTCATTATTTGCTATTACATAATATAGTCCTGCTCCTATTACTATTATGCTGATAATAATGATTATAGAATATATAATTTTTTTATTGTTTTTCAAATTTATCCCTCCATTTTATATTATAAATATGAAACAAAAAAAGTGTCATTTAAAAAGACCCGCGTGAGCTAAGCTTATGTGGCTTCGCTACTTTTCTTATTGTATAGGAAAAAAATCGACTTCTTTCTTGACCCTATGTGGATTTTTCCGTATACAACAAGAAAGGTGACCTTTAAAAAGACCCGCGTGAGCCTTACTAATGTAGCTTCGCTACCTTTCTTATTATGCTCATCTTCCAATTATTATATGTATAAATATTTTGTTTTTTATGATAATAATAGTAAAGTATTTTTGGAGGTTTTTGATGTTTTTTGTTATAATTTTTGGAAATAAAAAATTAGAGGTTGAAAAATTTTTAAGTAGATTTTATAATACTTCAATAAATTTAGATTCCTCTTTTTGGAAAAAAGAATATTCTAATCCAGTTGAAATAACAGAAATTATCGGAACATATGTTGATAATTCCGATAATTTTTCTCTTACTATGTTAATTTGTTTGGATAATGGTGTATATATTCATATAAATGATTCTAATGCTGATGATATTATTAAATATATTTATGAACGCTTTCCTTATTAGTTTTGTTCTTTTATTTTTATAATGGTTTGATATTTCATTTGCTTATATTTTTCTGCTTTAATTTTCTAATATTATTGTAACAGGTCCGTCATTTGTAAGTGATACTTGCATATCTGCTCCAAATATTCCTGTTTGTACTTCTATTTCTTTTTCTTGACATTTTTTACAGAAATATTCATATAATTCATTTGCCATTTCTGGTTTTGCTGCTTCTATAAAAGATGGTCTGTTTCCATCTTTGCAATTTGCATATAGGGTAAATTGTGATACGATTAAAAGTTTTCCATTTATTTTTTTTATGTCTAAATTCATTTTTCCGTTTTCATCTTCAAATACTCTTAAGTTACATAATTTTTTTGCTAAATAATCTGCTTTTTCTTTAGTATCATCATGTGTTACTCCAAGTAAAACTAAAAATCCTTGTTCTATTTTTCCAGTTACTTTTCCTTCTACTTCAACTTTTGCATCTTTTACTCTTTGTATTACTAATTTCATTTTAGTTTTTCACTTCCTCTGTATAATTTTATTCTTTTTGGTCTTCTTCATTGTCTTCTTCATTGTCTTCATCTTCATCATTAGCATAATATTCGTATCCATCATCAGCATCTAGCTCTTCTACTTCTTCTTTATCTATATTTAATTTGTTATCTACATTTGATTCTATTTCTACTGTTTTTTGTAAATTTTCTTTATGGTCTTCTATTTCTTCTTCGTTTTGTTCAGATGTTTTATTTTCTGTGTTAGATTCATTGTTTTGTTCTTCATAATTTTCTTGATTTTGGCTATTTTCATTTGATTTTTCTTGTTTTTCATCTTCTATTATTTCTACATCTTTTACTTCTGGAACATCTTGTTTTGCTCCACATTCTGGACAAAATTTAACATCTTTTGGCATTTCTGTAAAACATTTTGGACATTGTTTTCTGTCCCTTAAATCTAAGCATTCTTTTAGTTTTACTTCTATTTCATTACTTATTATATCTATTCTTTCACAGTCTTCTTCTAATTCTTTTTCTAGGTCTATTGTTGTTTTGTCAACATGATTTTGATATACTTTTTTTCCTATTTCTTCATATATGTCATTGATTTGAGATTTTAAGTCACCTATTTTTAATCTTAATTTTGCTTCTTTTGCTAATTTTCCTGTTTTATCTGCAGTTACTTTATATGCTTCACTTGCTTTTTTTCCTAATTTATCAAAAAATTCCATATTATCACCTTTCCTTCTTCTTTTACTATTATATTATTTTCTTTTATTTTTGGTATTATTCATTTTTTTGTTTATTTTAATAATATTATTTTTTTGATTTTTATAATTTTTATAGTATATCAAATTTAGTATATAAAAAATATTTAAATTATATACTTGATGTTCTTCTACTAATACATATTTTAATTATGAAAAATTAACAATATTTAAATTTTAAGTTTTAAGTTTTTTTATTCTTTATATTTCATTCTTTTTTTCTCTTGTCATTAAATTATTCACCGCTGTTTTTGGATTTAGCTTATTGTATATAACATTATATGATGTTTCTATTATTGGCATTTCTACATTGTATTTTTTTCCTAATGCATATGCTACATCTATATTGTCTATACTTTCTATTACCATTCCTACTTCTTTTTTTGCTTCTTCTAATGTTTTTCCTTGCCCTATTAGTTTTCCTGCTCTTCTGTTTCTACTATGTTCACTTAAACATGTGACTATTAAGTCTCCAAGCCCACTTAGCCCATAAAAAGTTTCTTTTTCTCCTCCTAATGCTACTCCTAATCTTGTTAATTCGCTTAATCCTCTTGTTACTAATGCTGCAAAAGTATTATCTCCTAATCCAATTCCAGCTGCTACTCCTGCGCAAAATGCTATTATGTTTTTTAATGCCCCTCCTAATTCTACGCCTTTTACATCATTTGATGTATATATTCTCATATTAGGTCCCATAAAAGTGTCTTGAATTTGTTTTTTTATTTCTTCATCTTTTGACGCTATTACTAATACTGTTGGTATTGCTATTGATACTTCTTCTGCGTGGCTTGGACCTGACAATACTCCTATTCTTGCTTCTGGCATTTCTTCTTTTATTACTTCATCCAATGTTTTTAAACTTTCTTTTTCAAATCCTTTTGAACATATTATTATAGGTTTGTTTCCTACATATTGTTTATATTGTTTGAATATTTCTCTTGTGAATTTTGATGGTGTTACATGTAATATAAAATCTGTATCTTTAAGTGCTTCTTCAAAACTTAATGTGCAGCATATGTTTTCTGGTAATTTTGCATTTGGTAAAAATTTGCATTTTCTTTCTTTATTTATTAAATCTGTTTCTTCTTGTGTAAAAGACCATACTTTTACATTGTTTTCATTATTTGCTAAGTGTATGGCTAGTGCTATTCCCCAACTGCCACTTCCTATGATTGCTATATTTTTCATTTTTTTATCCTTCCTTCTTTCTTTATTGCAAAAATCCGAATAAGCAATCTCCGATTTTTTGGATATTGTTCATTCTTATACCTTTTCTTTTTAATTATTTTATTTTTAGTTATTTTTGCCTAAAATTTTTCTTATTATCATTACTAAAACTATAACTATTATTACTACTAATATAAGTTGCCATGGTTTTATTCCCCATCCGCCTTTTTCTATATTAGTTGCAACTTTTTCTTGATAGTCATAATATACTTTACATATGTTGTCTTCTAATTTAAAATCCTCTTTTAATGGTACAATATAGTCATAGTCTTGATTATTATTTTCTGTGACTCTGAATAACATGTCTTTATATGGATATGATTTTAGTATTTCAAATATATATTTATTTTCATCTGTGCTATGTAATAATATTTGTACATATTCTGTATTGTTTTCTTCATAAGTTTTTTCTTGTACATCTTCTTTGTTTATTTTTATATTTGGTATATTATTTTCTTTTAATGTAGTACTTCCATTATATTCTATTTCTAGGTTTGATTGTTGTATTGCATATTCTATATATTCTTTTGGTAATAATATATATACATTATATTGTTTGTTATCTACATTATTTGTTATATTAAATTCAATTTCATATGTTTCTTCTTCGGTTGCTTTTACTATTTTGGTCATAAATATTATCATTATTATTGTTAATATTATTGTTATTACTTTTAATGATTTTATTTTCATTTTTCTTTTGCACCCCTTTTTTTATTTTATAGGAAAAATCAACTTTTATCTTGACCCCAATTGGATTTTCCGTATACAACAAGAAATATAACCTTTAAAAAAAACCACGTGAGCCTTGCTAATGTAGCTACATTTCTTATTTTTTAAAAGATAATCTGTTTTCTGTTCCATTCATAATTCTTTTTATGTTTGTTCTATGGTTAAATAATACTATGATTGCAAGGATTATACTATATACTAAATAACCGCTTCCTTCTGAAACTATATAATGTTCATTTATAAATAATGTTAGTACTGGATATAATACAGCTGCTGCACATGAACCTACTGATACCATTCTTGTTAATATCATAAGTAATAGTGCAAATATTAAGCATATTAGTCCTATTTGCCAGTTACTTATTAGTAATATTCCAAGAGATGTTGCTACTCCTTTTCCGCCTTTAAATCCAAAGAATATTGGAAATGTATGTCCTAAAACAACTGCTATTCCTGCGATTTGTACTAGTAATGATTTATCTTCACTATTGAAAATACTTCCTAATGCTATTGCAATAAGTATTGCTACTATACCTTTTAATACATCACATAAAAGTGTTATTGCAGCTGCTCCTTTTCCAACTGAACGAAGCATATTAGTTGTTCCTGCATTTCCACTTCCTTTTTCTCTAACATCAAATCCTGCTACTTTTTTACTGATTATTACTGAAAAATTGATACTTCCTATTAAATAAGCTATTATTGCCATTATTATATTTAGTGTCATTTTTATCACTCCTATCTTTATAAATTAAAATGAATATATTGTCTTTAGTTATCTTCATTTATTTTTAAATTTTATTATAACTTTTTTTATAATAATTTGATTTTTAGTTTTTTTATTTTTTTATAATTTATTAGCTTCCTTTTCTGTTTTTTCTCTTACAATAATTCTTATTGGTGTTCCTTCTAGCCCAAACTCTTTTCTTATTTGATTTACTAAATATCTTTCATATGAAAAATGAAATAAATCCTTTGAATTTACAAATATAACAAAAGTTGGTGGTTTAGTACTTGCTTGTGTTCCATAGAAAATTTTTAATCTCTTACCTTTATCTGTTGGTGGTTGAACTATTGCTATTGCTTCATTTATTACTTGATTTAAAACAGATGTAGATATTCTCATTGCATTTTGCTCAGCTACATGGTTTATTAAAGGAAATAATTTATCTACCCTTTGACCAGTTTTAGCTGATATAAATATAATTGGTGCATATGATAAATATGCAAGTTTTGAATAGATTTCTTTTTTATAATTTTCTAAAGTTCCTGTTGTTTTTTCATATTCATCCCATTTATTGACTACAATAATTACACCTTTTCCTGCTTCATGTGCTTCACCTGCAATTTTAGCATCTTGATCTGTAACTCCATCATTTGCATCAATAAGCATTAGACATACATCTGCTCTTTCTACTGCTAATAAACTTCTCATAACACTGAATTTTTCTATTCTTTCATTTACTTTGCTTTTTTTACGAATTCCTGCAGTATCTATTAAAACATATTTGCCCTTTTCATTTTCAAAATATGTATCTATTGCATCTCTGGTAGTTCCTGCAATATCACTTACAATTGTTCTTTTTTCTCCTAGAATTTTATTTATTAAAGATGATTTACCTACATTTGGTTTTCCAATAACTGCAACCTTTATAATATCGTTGTCATCTTCATCATCTGTTTTTTCTGGAAAATGTTCATAAATTGCATCTAAAACATCTCCTATACCTAATGCATTTGTTGCAGAAATTGGATATGGATCACCTATTCCTAAATTGTAAAATTCATATATTCCTTGTTTATCTTTTTCAAAATTATCAGCTTTATTACATACTAAAACAATTGGTTTATTAGATTTTTTAAGCATTAGAGCAATCTCTTTATCAGCTGCTGTTACACCTTGTCTAACATCTGTTAAAAAAATTATAACATCAGCCATTGCTATTGCTAAATTTGCTTGTTCTCTCATTTGAGAAAGAATTATATCATCAGAATCAGGCTCAATTCCTCCTGTATCTATAAGAGTAAAATTTCTTCCTCTCCAGTTTGTATCTGCATAAATTCTATCCCTTGTAACACCTGGTATATCTTCAACTATTGAAATTCTACTACCAGCAAGATAATTAAAAAACGTAGACTTTCCAACATTTGGTTTTCCTATTATTGCTACTATCGGTTTTGACATTTTTTCCTCCCTCTATATGAACGTTAAGGACACTCCTTTTTGTCTGGCTCGGATGATAGGGACACTCCTTTTTGTCCGGCTCGGATAATAAGAAGACTCCTTTTTTTCATAAAATCTTAAAAAGTAGTATTTTGTTATGCTTATGACCTTCCTATAAATTGCAATTTTACACTTTTTTCTTTTTTAACTGCATTTATTATATATTATTATCTTAAATTTTACAATAGTTTACTCTGTTTAAATAAATTGCGAAATTAATTTTTTTCTTGTATTGCTTAACATAATCACGTATTTTAAGAAAATAATTATGTTATTTTTTTCAATAATATTATTAAAAGATATTTTTGAGCATCACGAATAAACCATAGTTCAATAAATGGTAATTATTTCCATATGCTATTTAAGCACATTTTACTAGACTTCGTATCTTTTCTTCTTTGCCTAACTTTGCATTTACTAGTGCTATCGTCATCATTATACTCATTGATATATGAACCTCTACTTCCATTTTGCTTTTCCCTCTTATGGTATGATTTTCAAATTCGTAACCATTATCTAATCTTCCATTTATTCTTTCTAATGCTACTCTCTTATTATACATTTTTTTCCACTTATACGTATTCCTTGCTACTTTTGTAAATACTCTTGGATTTATGTTTCTTTTAATTCTTACTTTGGTTTTTACAGGACATTCTTCACAACCTTTACATTCTATTCCATATGCTTTTACTGGACATTTATATGATAATGTATCTCGTTTTTTATCATATCCATCAAATGCCATTTCTCTCTTTTCTGCTGTCCATGGGCTGTAGCAATATACGTGTCCTAGGTCATCATAATATACTGTCCTCTTTATTTCATTTTCTCCTTTATTCATTTTCCTTTTGTCAATTATTGGTAATATATTCATTCCTTCTAGTTTCTCTAATATTTTTCTATCATCGTATCCTTTATCTGCTGTTGCACTTTCTGTTCTTTCTAATATTTCTCTGTTTACCCATTTTTCTAATATTTTAACAAAAGTTTTTCCCTCTGCTACATTAGCTGTTTCGATTTCATAATCAATTGGCAATTCATAGTCTACATCTGCCATTAAATGAATCCTGTATCCAAAATGAGTTTCCTTTTTTATTTTCTCATTTCCTTTATCGTCTTTGTAATATTTTTCTTTTATTCCATATTTTGCATCTGTATCTCTTCGTCCATCTTCTTTTTGATTTTTGTTTTCTTTCTTTGCATAAGAATCTATATATTTTCCATCTACTCCTATGTTTGTTCCAAAATCTTTCTTTACTTCTGCTAATTCATTTCTTTGAGTGTAAAATATTTCTTTTATTAGTTCTCTATGCTTTTTTAATTTTTTCATAAACCTTGTCATTACATACTTTGAAGGTATTTCATCATTTTGTAATCCACATATTTTTCTTAATTGACTATTTCTACTTAATTCTCGTAGCATTTGTGCCATAGTTCGATGTTGTAATATTCTCCTAGCCCAATAAATATTCATCAAAGCCTCTAATGTTATACCTTTACGACCTTTTACATCTTTATCCTTTCTGATTGTTTCTAACAATTTCTCATCAGGAATATTTTCTAAAATTAATTTAACTCTTTCTAAATCTCCTAAATTATCGTAAACTTCGGTATTGTCAAATATACTTATTTGTGGTATCATAGCCATAGGTAAAACCCCTTTCGTTTTTTGTTTTTCACACTTACATTATATCGAAAGTATGTTGATTTATCAACGGTTTTACCTATTTTTTATTATTGGGTGGAAATTTTAAAAATGCAATATGCTCTCTCAATGAAAATGCTTATTTTTAGCACTTTTGTTGGGAGAAAAATATTTTTTATGCTTTTTATATTTATTTATTTTCTAGAACTTTAAAATTTCGCAATTTATTT
>CAJFJM010000077.1 GCA_904384245.1 uncultured Clostridia bacterium | reverse complement strand
TTTCTGAACAAAAATATTATACGAGTTTTGCTTACTCCTGTCTACTGTTCTTTTACTTTTTTATGAAATTTTTGTTGCATTTCAAATGAAATTTCCGGTGGAAATTTCTTCCATCAAAACAGGTTTCCTAACTTTATTTAAGGATTTTTTATCTTCCTACAAAATATATAATTAAAGTCCCTACTATTGCTAATATAAATCCTAAAATTTTAAGTCCACTTGCTCCTTCATTTTGGTCACCAAATCCAAAAAATCTTTTTGTTATAATTCTTGCGTCATATATAAGTATTACTCCTAGTAATATTACTATTAGGCATATTATATTTATTATTACTTCTAACATTTTTCAACATCCTTTTCCTTATTATATTTATATCTTAATATTTTTATATTAAAATGTCAATATTTTTATCTTATATAGAAAATTATGGATTTTCTTAATTTATTATGCTAAAATAAAAGTGTATTGGAGGGGTGTCTTATGATTTCAGATGAAAATTTTAATGGTGCTAGAGATTATCTTTTTTTAGATACTGCTTATCCTTTATTGCATGAAACCTCATCAGATAATGCTAAAAAGATTCTTTTATCTGGCATAAAAATTAATAAAAGTTATAATTGTCAAGTTGATAGAGTATTATCTATTCCTAAGGATGAAAATGATTTTAAAAATTATAATTATCATCCTGGTATTACTGATTCTGCAATTGTTGTTGTAAGCTTTCCTATTGAATTGTTTGGAGATATTAACATAAATTCTTCAATTGGTCATCTTTTTATGAATGGTTTTGCTGAAAAAGTTGAAAATGAGGATAGTAAAAATATTTCTCCTAATATGAAGATTTATGGTGTACGTTATCAAAAACATGAAAGTATTATTCCTAGTGTTTGGGTTAATGGTTATTTTGATAATACTGGTGCTTTTGTATGTAATTCTAAATATATTCTTCGCATGGATAATTATAAAGATTTATTAGCTAAATATAAACAAACTTTATTTAAAACTTTTTCTGAGCAATATCCAGATATGGCATATGCTCTTACTCATAATTCTAATACAAATCATGTTCGCGATGATAATGAATATGGCGGACCTGTATTATAGTTAATATTATAAAGATTTTTCTAAATTATAAAGTGTTTTTTGATAAAATTTCATATTTTTAATTATATTAAAATTTTATCTTTTTTAAAAAAATAGTGATAGTAAAAAAAACTAGCACTATTTTTTATTTATTTTTTTGTAATTTTTAGATTTCTATCCTTTTATTAAATTTTTCATCTACTAAACTTGCTAATTCTTTATGGTTTTTTAAATTTGGATCTCCGATTATTATTTTTTGTGCTGCTTTTTGTGCTTGTTTTAGTATTTCTATATCTTCAAATAAATTTGCTATTTTAAATTCTGGAATTCCATGTTGCATTGTTCCAAAAAAGTCTCCTGCTCCTCTTAGCTCTAGGTCTTTTTCTGAAATTACAAATCCATCATTTGTTTCGCACATTACTTTCATTCTTTTTCTTACATTTTCACCTTTGCCTTCATATTTTAAAATACAATATGATTGATATTCTCCTCTTCCTACTCTTCCTCTTAATTGGTGTAATGCTGCTAATCCAAACCTTTGGGCATCTTCTATTACCATTATATTTGCATTTGGTACATCTACTCCTACTTCTATTACTGTTGTTGAAATTAGTATATCTGTTTTATGGCTCTTAAAATCTAACATTATTTGGTCTTTTTCTTTTGGCTTCATTTTTCCATGTATGTATGCTACTCTGTATTGTGGAAATATTTCTTTTTGATATTTTTCGTATAATTCAATTACAGATTTTAAGTCCATTTCTTCATTTTCTTCTACTAGTGGACATACTATATAACATTGTCTGCCTTCATCTACTTGTTTTTGTATAAATGCATCTATTCTTTGTTCTAATTTTTTGCTTACTGCAAATGTTTCTATCTTTTTCCTGTTAGGTGGTAATTCGTCAATTATTGAGATGTCTAAATCTCCATATAATATTAGTGCTAGTGTTCTTGGTATTGGTGTTGCTGACATTACTAATACATCTGGATTGTTACCTTTTTGTGCAATTTTTGTTCTTTGTTTTACTCCAAATCTGTGCTGTTCATCTGTGACTACTAGTCCTAAGTTTTTAAAAATTACATTGTCTTCTATTAGCGCATGTGTTCCTATTAAGATATCTATATTTCCATTTTTAGTATTTTCTAGAATCTCTTCTTTTCTTTTTTTAGTGATTCCTGATATTAGTAATTCACATTTTATATCTAACTTTTCTAGAATGTTTTTAAAATTTTCTAAATGTTGTGTTGCAAGTATTGCTGTTGGTGCCATTATTGCTGCTTGATATCCTGATTTTACTGCTTTATATGCGGCACACATTGCTACTGCTGTTTTTCCTGAACCCACATCTCCTTGTAATAGTCTGTTCATTGATTTGTCGCTTTCCATGTCTTGTTCTATTTCTTCTAATACTCTTCTTTGGGCATTTGTTAGACTAAATGGAAATTCTTTTATTACATCTGATATATGTACATCTTTGCTAAATTTTATTCCTTTTTCTTCATTTTTATAGTTATTTTTTAATGCTAATAATGCTAATTGTGTACTAAAAAGTTCTTCAAATACTAATCTTTTTCGTGCAGTTTGAAAATCTTCTAGTTTTTTTGGAAAATGAATATTTTCTGTTGCTGTGTTTATTTCTTCTAAATTGTATTCTTTTAATATTTCTTCTGGTAGACTTTCTTTTAGATTTCCTTTGACTTCTTTTATTGCATTTTCCATTATTTTTCTTAGTGTTGTTTGTGATAATTGATATGTTAATGGATATATTGGAATTATTCTTCCTGTGTTATTTCTTTTATCTATTTCATCAAATACTGGTGAGTTTAATTCTACTTTTCCAAATTTTAAATTTATTTTTCCATAGAATCTATATTTTTTTCCTGTTATAAATTTATTTTTTAGATATGTTTGATTAAACCATGTTATTATTGCTGCTCCTGTTTCATCTTTTACTAGTAGCTTTTGCATTGTTTTTCTTGGTAGGTGTGTCTCTACTACATTTCCACATGCTATTGCTTCAATTGTGGTCTCTTCTCCATCTATGCATTCATCAATTTTTTTTGGTTTATTTCTGTCTTCATATGTTCTTGGATAATATGTTATTAAATCTTTTAATGTATATATATTTAATTTGTTTAGTAGTTTTACTCTGTTTGGTCCTACTCCTTTTATATATTTTACATCTTTTAATAAATCCATTTTTTCTCCAAATTCCCTTTTTAAAATCTTAATTTAAATAGTTTAAAGTCCAATCCATCTGCACTTACTAATTTAAAGTTTATTCCTTGATACTCTCCTTCTACCGCTTCTTTTATTGAATTACTGTGTAAGTGTCCATATATGCATTCTTTTATATTGTATTTTTTTAATATTTCTACAAATGCTGTTGTTTTGTTTTTTTCTACTTGGTGAATTGTTATTGGGGGATAATGCATAAAAGCTATTATTGGTTTATTTGTTCCATATTTTTTTATTCCATCTTGTATTGATAATTCTAATCTAATGCATTCTCTTTTTATTAGTCTTTTGTCTTCTTCCTCTTCCGATATTGTCCATCCTTTTGTTCCTACTATTATGTTATTTTCAATTTCAAAACTGTTATTTTGCAGAAAATCTATGTTATTGAAATTATTTTCTTTTAAATAATTTTTCATTTTTGTGATTGTATTCCACCAATAGTCATGGTTTCCTCTAAGTAAAATTTTTTTTCCTGGTAATTGATTTAAGTATTTAAAATCTTCATATGTATTTTCTAGATACATTGCCCACGAAAAATCTCCTGGTAATATTACTGTATCTTCTTCTTTTACTTTATTTAACCAGTCTTTTTTTATTTTTTCTTCATGATTTTTCCAATTTTCTCCAAATATATCCATTGGTTTATTTTCTTGAAAAGATAAATGGAGGTCACCAATTGTATATATAGACATCTTTTTCTCCTTTTATTTCTAAGTTAATTTTAGATTTGGTTTGGCATTTAATGTTAATTCATCTCTTCTTCCTGATATATAATTATAGTATCCTGCTGATGCTATCATTGCTGCATTGTCTGTACATAGTTTTAAATCTGGCATATATATTTTATATCCTTCTTTTTCTAAATTTAAAAATTCTGACCTTATATGACTGTTTGCTGATACTCCTCCTGCTAATGCTATTGTTTTTATATTTGTTAATTGTGATGCTTTTATGGTATTTTCTATTATGACTTCTGTAACTGCTTTTTGGAAGCTTGCACATAAATTTGCTTTGTTTATGTTTTGGGTTTTATGGTTTAAATTTATTACTGCTGTTTTTATTCCACTAAAACTAAAATCTAGATTTTCAAAATGTGTTTTTGGTAATTCATATTCTGGTATTCCTTCTTTTGCTAATTTATCTACTTTTGGTCCTCCAGGATATCCTAATCCTACTACTCTTGCTACTTTGTCAAATGCTTCTCCTATGGCATCATCTCTTGTTTTTCCTAGGACTTCAAATTCTGTGTATCCTTTTACATGTACAATTTGTGTGTTTCCTCCTGACATCATTACACAGATAAATGGTGGTTTTAGTTCTGGATATGTGATGTAATTTGCTGCAATGTGTCCTTGAATGTGATTTACTCCTACTAGTGGCTTATTAAGTGCATAACTTAGTGCTTTACCATATGATAATCCAACTAATAGTGCTCCTACAAGTCCTGGTCCATATGTTGGTGTAATTGCATCTATTTGCTCCAAATTTACATTTGCTTCTTTTAATGCTTTTTTTGTTACTCTTGAAATTGCTTCTATATGATTTCTTGATGCTATTTCTGGAACTACACCTCCATATTTTTCATGTATTGGAATTTGTGTATCTATTATGTTTGATAGTATTTCTCTTCCATTTTTTACTATTGCTACTGATGTTTCATCACAGCTAGATTCAATTCCTAGTGTTAATATATCTTCCATTTTATTCCCTTCTTATTTTTGTGCTTTTATATATTTTATATTTATGTGATTTTAAGTGATTTTTACTCTTGATTATTACTTTCTCTTAATATATTTATTTCTTCTTTTAGTTGATTTATTTCTGTTTGTTGACTTTGTATTTGCTCTTCTTTTTTACTTATTTCTGTACTTCTTGAAAATACTCCTGCTAAGAAAGATATTATGAATATCACTATTACTATAAATGAGTTTCTTACACTATTTTCCATTTTATACATTTCTTTATCATATATTTTCATAAAATTTACCTCCATTTTTTAGTATATTGAAAAAATTGGTTTTTAATTTGCTTGCCTTATATGGATTTTTATATAATAAGAAAAATGACTTTTAAAGTTATTTTATATGGCTTTACAATTTTTGTAGTTCTTTCTTTTGGCAGTCTACATTTTCTTTTATTTATATTCCCAATCCAAATATCAATTTTGCTAAATTTAATATTCCATTGCTTATTGCTGTAATTGCTGGTGATATTATAATTCCTGCTATTCCAGTTATCCAAATTACTACAAATATTATATAAAATATATTTCCATTACTTGTGAACCATTCTTTTGATTTATATGGTAAAAATGGCATTATTATTTTTGATCCGTCTAGTGGTGGTAGTGGTATTAAATTAAATACTCCTAAACCTATATTTGTTGTAATTATGCTACCTAATATTAGCATGATTACTGTTCCTACTGTTGAATTCAAAAACTGCATAGTTCCAAATTTATATACGGCACAGTATATAAGTGCAAAAATAAATGCTAATATTATATTCATTATTGGTCCTGCTGCTGATACTATTGCTTCACATTTTTCCATTGACATTTTTCTAGTATAATTTCTTGGGTCTACATGTACTGGTTTTCCCCATCCAAATCCTGCTACTAGTAACATTAAAGTTCCTATTGGGTCTAAATGACTAAATGGGTTTAGGCTTAGCCTTCCTTCTCTTCTTGCTGTATCATCTCCTAGTCTGTCTGCTACAAATGCATGTGCAAATTCGTGAAATGTGATTGCAACTAATACTGCTGGTGCACTTACTACTAAACTTTTAAGCATACCTGGGTTTGCTGAAAATTGTATTAGTGCTGCTAATAATAAAATTCCTATTATTACAAATAAAATTTTTCTATCAAATTGAAAATCGAACATATTCTCTCCTTTAATTTAAATTTTTTTCTGAAATAATAACTATTGCTAAGTGGTTTCTTATGCGTTTTGTGTAGTTTTATTTCTTTGGTAATATATTTGATATTATATCATATTTTTTTAATAATTCAATGTTTACATTGAATTTTCACAAAACTACTTTATTTATTATTAAAGAGCACTTAAATTGAAGTGCTCTTTGTTTTCTATATTCTAATTTAAAGGTTTCATTGAGCAATTTTATAAAATGCTTGAAATCCTATTTTTCTAATAAATTTCTTCAATATTTTTGCCTTGAAATATTGCTAATTTACAGCTACGG
>CAJFJM010000076.1 GCA_904384245.1 uncultured Clostridia bacterium | reverse complement strand
TTGTGTGATTGGAATGCTTGTAGCCCTTCTTAAGATAAAATAAATGAGGAAGCGCGAAGGATGTAGCGAGAGGCTCGTTTGTTTTATCTTTAGAAGGGCCAATGCATGTATTGAGCCGAAAATTAAAAAATTTATATAATAACTTCTTTTGGCTGGCGGTTTATTTTAGCCATGAATTGTAACGATATTTTGTCACAACGACATTTTTATAAAAAAGAAAAAATTGTCAAAATAAATTTTAATAAATTGCAAATAATATTACTATAAAATATTTAAATATTTTATTAAAAATACAAATAAATAAATATTTATTGTATAAAATTCAATATATCTATTAGGAGGATATTATGTCTAGAAATAGTAAGTTGATTTCAGAAAATTTAAGAGAAGAAATAGCAAAAGAATTAGGTGTTTATGAACAAGTAAAAAAAGATGGAGGATGGGGAAATGTTTCCTCAAAAGATTGTGGTAATATAGTTACAAAAGCAATTGAAATAGCAAATAGATCAGTTGAATAGTAAATATTTTGAACGTGAAAAATTACTGTTATATTATTAAATTAAATAAGTAGAAACTTATTCATATTCAATAACAAAAAGCAACAAGTAGTTGCTTTTTTTATTATATAGGAATATAATCTACAAAAGAAAAACTAAATCAAAAATTAAAAGGATATTTTAGTTTGAATAATATCAAAATCTTAGAATTTATTCATTCCAAACTATGCCTTAAGGAAAGGAAGAGTATTTAACATGAAAGACATAAAAATCAAAGATATAATAAATATAACAGGAGGAAAACTAATACTAGGAAATGAAGAAGAAATATGTGAGAATTTTTCAAATGATACTAGAAATATAAAAAAAGGAGATACATATATAGGGTTACAAGGAGAAAAATTTGATGGAAGTAAATTTTGGAAAGAAGCAATAAAAAATGGAGCGAAAACTATAATAGTACAAAATATAGACTTTACATCAGAAGATTTAAAAGAATTACAAAATCAATCTAAATCTGTAATAGTAGTAGAAAATACAAAAGTAGCATTACAAGAAATAGCAAAATTCAAAAGAAACTTATATGGAGATAACTTTAAACTTGTTGGAGTAACAGGAAGTGTAGGAAAAACAAGCACCAAAGATATGATTTATAGTGTAGTATCTCAAAAATACAAAACACTAAAAACAGAAGGAAATCATAATAATGACATAGGATTACCTTTAACAATATTAAAATTGCAAGACCATGAAGCAGCAGTTATAGAAATGGGAATGAATCATTTTGGAGAAATTAGTTTACTTACAAATATAGCAAAACCAACAATTTCTGTAATAACAAATATAGGAACATCACATATAGGAAATTTAGGTTCTAGAGAAAATATATTAAAAGCAAAATTAGAAATTTTAGAAGGAATGAAAAATCCTCAAATAGTAATAAATCAAGACAATGATTTGTTAGAAAAATGGGCAAAAGAAGAGCATAAAGGAATAAAAATTTATACATATGGAATAGACAATACCTCAAATGTAATGGCAAAAAATATAGAATTAAAAGAAAATTCTAGCCAATTTGATTGTGTATGTGGAAAAGAAGAATTTAAAATAAAAGTACCAGTTGGAGGAATACATTTTGTATATAATGCAATATGTGCAGTATCTGTAGGAAAAATACTAGGACTTTCTAATGCAGAAATAGCTAAAGGAATAGAAAGTTTTTCTTTAACAAAAAAGAGAATGGATATAACAGACTTAAAAAATAATGTAAAAGTAATAAATGATGCATATAATGCAAGTTTTGAATCTATGCAAGCATCATTAAAAATTTTATCAAGCTATAAAGAATATAGAAAAATAGCAGTATTAGGTGATATGTTTGAACTTGGAGACTATTCAGCTGATTTACACAAAAAAGTTGGAGATGAAGTAGTAAAAAATAATATAGATATTTTAATATGTCTTGGAGAAAATTCAAAATATATAGTAGAAGAAGCAAAAAAGAAAGGATTTAATCCAAATAATTTATATTATTTTTCAGATAAAAAAGAAATATTAGATTATTTAACAAAAAATGTAAAAGAAAAAGATGTTATACTATTTAAAGCATCAAATGGCATGAAATTTTTTGAAATTGCAAACAAATATATAGAAAATAATCAATAAAGTATGGATTTTTTTGGAAAATATGATATAATATTATTACCAAATTTTTGGGAGGATGTTAAATGATTTTTAAAGATTATTACAAAATATTAGGTTTAGAAACAAGTAGAGTATCAATAGATGAAATAAAAACAGCATATAGACAATCTGCCAAAAAATATCATCCAGATGTAAATGTAGGAGATGTTTTAGCAGAAGAAAGAATAAAAGATATAAATGAAGCATATAGAATTTTATCAGTTCCATCAACAAAAAGAAAATATGACCGTACATGGAATGCTAAATTTTACAAAGAACAACGTAACTTAAGAGGAAAAGAATCCATATTTGGTATATTATTAGGAAATATCGAAAAAAATCAGGATACACAAGAAAATAAAAGCAAAGAAAATCCAATAAAGGGCGAAAATATAGAAACTAAAATATCAATTAGTTTATATGATGCATATTATGGAATTGAAAAAAGAATATCTTTAAAAGATGTAAATGGAAAAGTAAAAAATCTAGCTGTTGCAGTCCCAAAAGGAATTAGAGAAGGAGAAAAAATCCGTTTAATAGGTCAAGGTAAGCCAGGCAAAAATGGAGGAAAAAACGGAGATTTATTGATAGAAATACATATAGAACAAGATAAAAAATATAGATTAGAAGGATATGATTTATATACAGATTTATGTTTAACTCCTTGGGAAGCGGCATTAGGTACAAGAATAGAAGTTAAATCTATAGATGACCTAACTAAGGTATATATCCCACAAGGTATAGAAAGTGGAGAAATTATTAGAATTCCAGGAAAAGGCTATTATAATGGACAAGGCGGAAGAGGAGATTTAGTAGCAGAAGTAAAAATAATGATTCCAAAAAAACTATCAGAAAAAGAAAAAAATATATATGAAGAATTAAAAAAAGTATCAGAATTTAATCCAAGAAGCGATTTACATAAATAAATATGCCGAAAATATTGACAAAAAGGCGAATTTTAGCTATAATTAAATATAGTGATAATGCAAAAGACAAGCTATGGATTAAATCATAGAAATGAGGTGGAATAATAATTATGCAAATGTGGCAAGGAAAGCACTTTAGCATTACAGACCCTAAAGATGTAAAAACAGTAATATATCAAATCAATGAAACAGAAAAAGAATTTTTAAAAGATTCTCCAAAATATACTGTAGAAAGATTAGATTTTACTGAAGAATTGCGAGGAGATTTAACAAGAAAAACATTTTATGTAGATAATCCATCTGATGATGAAGACCAACTTTTAATATTGTCTTTTGGAAAAGATAGAGTTGTAGTAAATACAGCAGTTTTAAGTGGAGATAGAATTTTAATAACAAAAAAACCAGTACCACTAAAATTTGATAGCTTATATTCAGAAGAAGAAATGGAGTTAAAGGACTTCAAATATACACCAAATCTAAAAAGGCCTATTTGTGTAATAGACCCAGAAACTACAGAAGAAATAAAACCTAGGCTTTATTTTGATGAAAAAACTAATGAAGTCAAAGGAAAGTGTAAATTAAAACCATATAAATCTTATTTTGCCTTTGAAATTAGAGACAAAAAAGATATTTAAGGAGGAAGTTTTAAATGAGTAGTCCAAGAGCAGAAGGAGATAATAAAAAAAGATTAGATATAGTTTTTTCTTTAATAAAACCAGTAAGGGAATATTTATTAAAACAAGAAAAAGATGGAGAAGCAACAAAAGTAACTTCATATTCTGAAAAAGAAGCTGAAACAAAAAATGATATCATAAAACAACCTAACATAGATGCATCTGTATCAACATATCAATGGGGATATGATGAAAATAATTTACCAGTAAGAATAGTAAATGGTAAAAAAATAAGAATAAATGAAGATAGAATGAAAGAATTAGTAGAAAACAGAAAGAAATTAGAACTAAAACGCGGACCAAAAGTTGAAGATAATAAAAAAGAAAAAGGTCAAGAAAAATAAAAAATACGAAAGATTGTAGGTGAATTGTATGAACTACAAATTAAGAGGGGCATTAAAAAAGAGTAAAAAAAGTTTTATTATATGTGCAATACTATGGGTAGTTTTAACCATAGTATTTGTTTCGCCTTTAGCATATAGTATTTTTGTGGCAAATTCAGGAGGAAGTTTTGATTTAAATATATTTATAGAAACAATTTTTAAATCATTATCAAATCCATTTGGATCTTTTGGAGATGTATTTTCAAATGGAGCTGGAGGAGTATTTTTCCAAACATTGCTATATTTCTCTATTATTTATTTAGTATTTTTCTTTATAGGTTTTGCAAAATCTGCACCAAAAAATGAATATACAGACATAGAACATGGTTCAAGTGACTGGAGCCAACATGGAGAACAATATCAAATACTAAGTAAAAATAAAGGAATAATACTTGCAGAAGACAATTATTTGCCAGTTGATAAAAGAGGAAATGTCAATGTATTAGTAGTTGGACGGATCAGGTTCTGGTAAATCTGCATCATATTCTAAACCAAATGCATTTCAAATGCTTGGGTCATATGTATTTACAGACCCTAAAGGTGAATTATATGATGATACAGCAGGATATTTAAAAGCACATGGATATGAAATAAAAGTATTAAATTTAGTAAGACCACAATTTAGTGATGGATATAATCCATTAAAACATATTTCATCAGAAATAGATGTAGATGTAATAGCAAACACTATAATAAGAGGTCAAAAATCAGATGGTGGTTCATCAGAACCATTCTGGGATGATTCAGCAGAAATGTTATTAAAAGCACTAATATATTATTTATTAGCAGTAAGACCAGAAGAAGAGCAAAACTTAACAAGCTGTGCAGAATTAGTTAGGGCAGCAAACACAAATGGAGGAAGTAACTTATTAACAGAACTAATGAGTCAATTACCATATGACCATCCAGCAAGAACAAACTATAAATCTATAGAAATAGCACCAGAAAAAACATATAGTTCTATTTTAAGTACATTACAATCAAAACTTGGAAAATTTGACTCTAAAGAAATTGCAGAATTAACATCTACAGACACAATAAATTTTGAAGATATAGGAAACAAAAAAACAGCAGTATATGTTATATCATCAGACACACATACAGCATATGATTTCCTATTAACAATATTTTTCTCACAAATGATACAACAATTATATGATTATGCAGACAGAAACGGAGGAGCATTAAAAGTACCAACATATTTCATACTAGACGAGTTTGCAAATATAGGTAAAATACCAGACTTTGATAAAAAGATTTCAACATCAAGAAGTAGAAAAATATCATTTAGTGTAATATTGCAAAATGTTGACCAATTAGAAGCTGTATATGAAAAATCTTATGAAACAATTATGGGTAACTGTGATACACATCTATTTTTAGGAAGTAACTCATACAAAACATTGGAATATTTTTCTAAGCAATTAGGAGAAAAAACAATAGGAAGAGACAGTATATCAGTAAATAAAGATAAACAAAATCATAAAACAGGAAAAAGTGTTTCAGACCAAGTAATGGCAAGAGCACTAATGACGCCAGATGAATTAAGAAGGCTTGATAATGATTTATGTATTATATTTGAAAAAGGAATAAGACCAATAAAAGCAAGAAAATTCTATTATTTTGAACATCCAATGGCAAAAGAAATGAAAAGGTATGCAATTAGTCATAATGATATAGGAGAAATAGAAAGAGGACCATGGAGAAAATATAATCCATATAATCCATATGTACCAGAAGAAGATGAACAGAAAAAGGTAGATAATTTAAAAGTAGAATCTTTAGATGACTTATTTGAAGATGACGAAAAAGAAAAAGAAGATAAACCTCAAAAAGAATTACAAACTGTAGGAAAGATAACAGAAAAAAATGAAAATTCAGGTTTTCAATCATTAGATTTAAAAAATAATGAGCCAGAAGCACCTGTTTTACCACAGGATGATAATGATTATGATTTACAAAAAGAATTGGAAGCAAAATTTGATGAGTTGTTTGGACCTTTAGATGATGAAGATTAAATAAAATTGTTAAAAATCTGTGAATAATTTAATTTGATTTTAAAAGTTGAATTGAATTGTTTGCAGATTTTTTTCTTTTTCTAGCCATTCTAATCACACAAAAATTTATATAACAACTTCTTTTGCAAAGTTTCTTTACAAAAATGAGGTGGTAAAGTGTAATAATATGTAAAATAATATTACAAAAATCTTTTCGCTTTCTATTGAAAAAAATTTAAAAATAATGTAGAATATTTTTAATTATATTGCTTATTAAATGAAAAGTAATTATCAGTCAATAAATTAGTAATAGAAATGAAATAAATAATTAAAATAAATTAAATAATAAAAAATAAAATAAATAATTAAAAAATAAAATAAATAATTAAAAAATAAAATAAATAATTAAAAAATAAAATAAATAATTAAAAAATAAAATAAATAA
>CAJFJM010000075.1 GCA_904384245.1 uncultured Clostridia bacterium | reverse complement strand
CCCGTAGTTTCTCTAAAATCTAATATCACAGAAAATCAAATAAAAAAATCAGAAAACCAAAATCAAGCAGAAGAAAACTGGACATATGACAATACAGATTCATTGGTAGATGATGGATGGCTAGAAGGAGAAGATGGAAAAGTAATAGAGACAGCAGAATAAAAACTTTCCCAAGAAGGACTCTGTACTTCTGGGAAAAGCGAATTTTAGGAGAATATATGGGAATAATAAATATTGTAAAAAATGTAAAAGAAATACATAATAAATATATTATAATAGTAAAGATAGGAAGTTTTTACTATTGTTATGGAAGAAATAGTTATATAATTTCATATCTTCTAAAATATAAGATAAATATATTATCAAATAACATATATTCATGTTCATTTCCTCAAAGTGCATTAAATAAGGTTCTAGCAACACTAGAAAGAAACAAAATAAATTATTTAATATTAGACAGAAGAAATAATTATGACATAGAAGAAAAAAGTGACAATAGAAATTTAAACAAATATGACTCAATATATGAAGAAGCAAAAAAAGAATTAAGTACAAAAATGAGAATTGAAAAAATATATAGTTATTTAATAGAAAATAGCAACAATAAAGAACTAATAAATGAAATAGAAAAGGTCATAAATGAAAGAAGAAAAATTTAAAGTAATAAATTATATAAGAGAACTAATAGTAAATATAGACAAGTATTTAGAGAATTTTCCCAAAAAGGATATTGAAATAAAAAACAGAATAAAAAATACAAGTTATGATATACTAGAGGAGGCATATAAAGCAAATATTTTAGAAAACAACAAAAAAGAACATATAGAAAACATCATAGCAAAGATAAAAATAATAGATTTCTTATTAAATTTATGTTATGACAAACAAATTATAAATCTAAAAAGATATATAAAATTTGGAGAAAAATTAGACGATATTTTAAAATATTCTATTGGTTGGAGAAATTCTCTAAAATAATAAAAAAATTGGGCTTGGTTGATGAGGCTAGCTTCGCCTGGAGTGTATGCTAATCCCGATAACTATGCTAACTTTGGTCCTGGCGCAGTTAACGGTGGCAATGTCAACAGGGGTAACAACATGTTCAATTCGAATGGCAATTGGTACGCTAACGGTATGGCTGTTCGCCCCGTAGCTTCTATAAACTGTGGTTATATAATTATAAATTATATAAGAGATAATATAGAAACAAACCAAAGTCCATTAGTATCACACCGAAAAAACACTTTACATAAACAAAAAGATACTAAAAACTAAAAATAGATAATTATATTTGTTAGTAAAAGATATTTTGAAAGGGAATATAATTTAGAACTATTTTAAAAGTAGTTATCAAATAACTACTTTTTTCTTAACATTTTTATAACAAATTCTTGTAGAAACATAACTATTTAAAGATATTTTACCAGACTCATATAAATATTTTTTATATTTTATTTTACGCTTTAAATTTCTATATTTTGCATACTTACCGTTTTTTGTTCTACCTAAAAAAACAAAATTATTAGTATTTTTATAAATCCTACTTTTTTTATTTAATAAAAGTTTTTCTTTTTTTAAAAAATCAGAAATTTTAATAAAACACTCATTTAAATATTTTTTAGAAGGATGAAACAAAAGAAAATCATCTTGGTATCTAACATAATACTTAATTTTTAAACACTCTTTAATATAGTGATCTAAATCATTTAAATAAAAAATAGCCAATATTTGACTAGTCATATTACCAATACCCAAACCATTTTTTTCACTATCAATTATTTTAAAAATAATATCTAAAGCATCTTTATCTTTAATTTTTTTAGTAAGCTTATCTTTTAAAATAGATTGGTTAATACTTGCAAAAAATTTACTAACATCACACTTAAGAATATAATATGTACCATATTTAATTTTACACTTTCGATGATAAGAATAAGCAAGTCGTAAACCTTCTTTAGTACCCTTATTTTTAATACTAGCAACATTTTCAGGTATTAAACAAGGAATAATTGCAGGATATAAAATATGTCTACTTACTAAATGATTTATAATTTTATCATGAATACTTTGACTAACAATTCTTCTCTCTTTAGGCTCATAAATTGTAAACACATTATAAGGTCCAACAACATAATCTCTATTTTTAAGAGTATTATAAATTCTTGTAAGATAAATACATTTATATTGTTTATAGTTAGCAATTTTCCTTTTATTTTTAGTATTCAAACAAACTTCATTAAAAGCAGACAAAATATTATTCATATCATAAGTATCACAATAAAGATTAGATTTTCTCTTCATAATTTAAACCACCCAAATATAAAGTTTTAAAGCTATTTTGAATATCAAAAAGCAAATCAAAAGCGTCACTAATAGAAAGTTTGTCAATATCTATAGAAAGCAATTTTTCAATAATAGATTTTACACTATTATAATTTTGATAGCAAGAAATATTATCAGAAGCTATTTCATCATCAACAATACAAAAATTATAATTTAAAGTTTTTAGTAAAGAAAAATACTTATCTCCAGCACTAATAGGAAAACCACATTTTAAAACCATAGTATTTAAATTAGTAAGTTTTAAATGCAAAACTTTAGACATCAATTTAGCATCTTCATCCAAAAAGATATAAAAAATGCCAGATTTAAATATATAGATTTTACTAGAATCTTGAATCTTTAAAACAGTATATTTTTTATATAATTTACTCATATAATACCTCCTAAACAAAAAAATTATATAATAAAAAGATAAAAAAAATAACCACTATAATTAGTTGTAAAAATAAATAATTAATAGTGATTATTGATAATTATTTAAAGTTATATAATTAAACTAAAAGGTGGAATAAAAATGACATGTTTTAGCAAGTTTTATAAAAAAGAAAAAATGGTAAGTAGAACTTTAGATATTGATGAAGAACTATACACAGAATTAGAAAGATTATCAAATGATGTTTATGATGCATCAATAAGCAAACTAGTAAATGCAGCTATAGAGAACTTAATAAAAACAGAAAACATACAAATATATGAAAGAAAAAAGACATCATATGTATCTAGATCTTTTTTAATCCGAGGAAGTTTTTTAGAAGGATTATATAATCTAAAAAGGAAATACAGAGTGCCAATATATTTATTAGTAAATATAGCGATTAGAAATGTATTAGTAGAAGAAAAAGCAGATCAAGTTTTAAAAATGGAATATTTAAAAAGTGAAGAAGGTACGGTAAAATAAAAACAAGAAGGATCTACATATGATATTACAGATACATATAAACCAAGGAACTCTAGAATAAGAAGAAGTAAAAGTAAAAGCAAAATAATTGAAATAGACATAATTTAACTATTTAACTATAGCCAATAAATTAAATTAAGCCTATAACAATTAAAAGCAACCCAGAAATAAAAGACCAAACATTATCAGGCAATTTACTAAATTTATAAATTTTTCTTCCAAAGTAATTTCCTAAATTCAAAAAGACTAACTGAAAAAAGCTAATAAGAAAAGGAAAAAGAAAAGAAGAAAAATCAAACATACTAAAGCCAATACCAATACAAAAACTATCCAAAGAAAGAGCAACTCCCAAAAACAAAGCCTCTTTACAATCAATAGTATTTGAATTATCAAAATCAGAAGAATTAGGATTTTTAATAATTTTAATAGTAATACCCAAACACTTAATAAAAAAAGAATAAATCTTTTCTTCTGTAACAAATTTAATATCCTTATCAAAAGAAGCAGTAGCTTCTTTTTTGTTTTCTCTCAAAGATTGAATAACCATAAAAAGTCCCATAATTATCAAAATAATATTTCCTAAATATGAAGTAATAAAATTAGGCAAAAAGCATTTTAAAACACTACCAAACCAAATAGAAAAAATAGAAATAGTTAAAGCAATAAAAAACAAAACAAACTTAGCCCAAAAAGTAATTTTTGTATTTTTAACACCATAAGTAATACCAATTCCAAGAGAATCAATACTACTAGAAATAGCCAAAAACAATGAATTAAAAAACATAATCTCCTCCCACTTTCGGATGTTAGGGACACTCCATTTTGTCCGCCGGACAAAATGGAGTGTCCCTAACGTCCGACATGCTCGATATATAATATGAAAAAAAGACAAAAAAGTGCAAAATAAAATAGTAATAAAAAAATCAGACAAGCATATAGTTAAATAAGACAAGCAAAAATACAAAGGAGAGTGTAATTATGTGGCAAACAATAAGAAAAGAAGAAGTTTTTCAAAAATTAAATACAAATGATAAAACAGGGCTAACACAAGAGGAGGCACAAAAAAGAGAAAAAGAATATGGAAAAAATAAGTTAAACGAAAAAAAGCAGGAAGGAATAATTATAAAATTTTTTAAACAATTTAATGATTTTATGATAATTATCCTAATAATAGCCTCAATAATTTCTGCTATAGTATCCAAATTACAAGGAGAAAACGACTATTTTGATTCCATTATAATAATTGCAATTGTAATACTAAATGCAATTATGGGAGTTGTTCAAGAAGCCAAAGCAGAAAAATCCATAGAAAGCTTAAAAAAATTAACTGTGCAAAAAGCAAAAGTAATAAGAAGTGGGAAAACAAAAGAAATAGATGCAGAAAATCTAGTGCCAGGAGATTTAATAATATTAGAAGCAGGAAACTATGTACCAGCAGATGTTAGAATAATAGAAAGTCATCAATTAAAAATAGAAGAATCAAGTCTAACAGGAGAAACAATTCCATCAGAAAAAGATGCCGAATTTATTGGAAAAAGTGACAGTCCAATAGGTGACAGAAAAAATTTAGGATATATGGCAAGTATAGTTGTAAATGGACATGGAAAAGCAATAGTAACAGATATAGGAATGCAAACAGAAGTTGGAAAAATAGCAAATATGATGATAGAAAACAAAGCACCAGAAACACCAATACAAATAAAACTAGGGCAAGTAGGAAAAATCTTAGGAGTAGCATGTTTAATAATATGTATAATAATCTTTGTAATAGGAGTAATTAAAAAAATAGACCCGATAGAAATGTTTATGACATCTGTAGGGCTTGCAGTTGCAGCAATACCAGAAGGATTACCAGCAATAGTTACAATAGTACTCTCAATAGGAGTAACAAAAATGGCAAAGAAAAACAGTATAATAAGAAAATTGCCAGCAGTAGAAACACTAGGAAGTAGTACAGTAATATGCTCAGATAAAACAGGAACATTAACACAAAATGAAATGAAAATAGTAGAAATATATGCAAAAGATGCAAAAAAAGTAGTAGAATTAGGAGCATTATGCACAGATTGTGAAATAAATGTGGAAGATAATAACAAAACAAAAATAATAGGAGAGCCAACAGAAAAAGCAATAGTAGAAAAACTAATAAGTATAGGAGAAAACAAAGAAGACATAGAAAAAATTATGCCAAGAATAAATGAAATTCCTTTTGACTCAACTAGAAAAATGATGACAACAATACATAAAATAGGGAATAAATATAGAATAATAACAAAAGGAGCTCCAGATGTCTTACTAAAAAATTGTATTTATAATGAAATAACAAACAAAAAAATAGACCAAACAGAAAAAAATGAAATATTAAAACAAAACACAAAAATGGCAAATAAAGCATTAAGAGTATTAGCAGTAGCATATAAAGATGTAAACAATATTCCAAGTAAAATAACATCAGAAATAATAGAAAAAGACCTAAACTTTATAGGTCTACTAGGAATGATAGACCCACCAAGAGAGGGAGTAGAAGAAGCAGTAAAAACATGTAAAAAAGCAGGAATAAAAACAGTAATGATAACAGGAGACCACTTAGAAACAGCAAAAGCAATAGCAAAAGACTTAAAAATATTAGGACCATATGATAGAGCAATAACAGGAAAAGAATTAGAAAAAATGACAGATGAGCAATTAAGAAAAGACATAAAAAATTATTCAGTATTTGCAAGAGTAAGCCCAGAACACAAAGTAAGAATAGTAAAAGCATGGCAACAAACAGGAGCAGTAGTAGCAATGACAGGAGATGGAGTAAATGACAGCCCAGCACTAAAAAAAGCAGATATAGGAATAGCAATGGGAAAAAACGGAACAGATGTAGCCAAAAATGCAGCAGACATGATATTAACAGACGACAATTTTGTAACAATAGTAGAAGCTGTAAAACAGGGAAGAAACATATATGACAACATAAGAAAAGCAATACACTTTTTAATAGCAACAAATATAGGAGAAATAGTAACAATATTTATGGGATTAGTATTAGGACTAAAATCACCACTACTTGCAATACAACTATTATGGATAAATCTAGTAACAGACTCATTACCAGCAATAGCATTAGGCTTAGAAAAACCAGATAAAGACATAATGAACAGAAAACCAATAAACAGCAAAAAAGGAATATTTGCAGATGGATTATGGAACAAAATAATAATAGAAGGAATACTAATTGGAATGCTAACACTTGTATCATTTAGTATAGGAAACAAATATTATGGCCTAGAAGTAGCAAGAACAATGGCATTTATGACAATAGGATTACTAGAACTATTACACAGTTTTAATATAAAAAGTGAAAAATCAATATTCAAAACAGGATTATTTGAAAACAAATATCTAATAGGAGCATTATTATTAGGAATATTTGTACAAAGTATAGTAATAATAATACCACCAATAGCAAAAATATTTGAACTAACAAATTTAAATTTAGAACAATGGATAATAACAATAGGAATATCAATATTACCAATTCCAATAATAGAATTGCAGAAACATTTAAATGGGAAA